>NZ_JXAC01000118.1 GCF_000814685.1 Sphingobacterium sp. T2 | reverse complement strand
ACCTCCCTTGGCAGTCTCAGTCCCTTCGACTCATGGCTGCTACTACGAGGGCTGAAAACTCTTTCACTACGCGTGAAACAGATTAATCACAATGCATTGGCATTAGCGCAATTCTTAGAACAAAATAAGGCTATAAGGAAGGTTACTTATACAGGACTGAGTTCCCATCCGCAATATGAGCTGGCGGCAAAACAAATGAAAGGACACACCGGAATGCTCTGCATTGAGGTAGCAGGAAAAGATGAAAATGAAGAGTTCAGAAATGCACAAACCATACTGAATAACCTTAAGCTTTTTGCTAATGCCGCAAGCCTCGGAGGCGTGGAGTCCCTAGTCGTACATCCGGCCAGCATGTGGGGAACACACCACTCCGCATCGCAAAAGAAAATATCTGGTATCACATTGGGAATGCTTCGAATATCTGTCGGTATCGAACACATAGATGACCTTATCGCCGATTGGCAACAAGCTATCGACAAGATATAAAAAAAAGCCTTGAGAAATATCTCAAGGCTTTTTTATGCTTTCTTATTTTAAAAGCTTACTTCAAGTTTAGCTTCCAACGCCTCTCCGCGAAGGCCGGCAGCTACAATACGTCCTTCCTTGTCCAAGAGAAAGTTTTGAGGAATACCTTCTATGTTGTAAAGACCTACGACTTCAGACTTCCATCCTTTAAGCTCCGAAACATTTGTCCATTGTCCTAGGTTGTCGTCTTCAATAGCTTTCAGCCATGCGTCTTTTTTTCCAGGATTATCTAAAGAAACACCTAAAATGGTAAATCCTTTGTCTTTATATTTATTGTAGGCGGCAACCACATTAGGATTTTCCTGACGGCATGGTCCACACCAAGATGCCCAGAAATCCAACAACACATATTTACCTCTCAATGATGATAAGGACACCTCTTTACCATTCACATCCGGCAAAGTAAAGTCTGGCGCTACAGCTCCTACCGCAACCTTCTTCATACTTGCAATCTTGTCAGCCAATGCTTGGGCAAAACGCGATTCCTTTAGGTCGGCAGGATATGTGCTCAACAACTTATCATACTCCAATACATTTTCGGCAGAAATACTTTGACTCATCAAGCTCAAAGCCACAAAATTCTTGTTAGCCTTTATATATTCATAGTCAATAGCCTGCGATTTCTCGTACAGAGGCATTATCTTGCTTCTTAAGCCCTCAATAAATTCCGGATTTCTCTTTTGCTCATCCGAAGCAGCTCTAAACTCCTCATCCACCAACATCATCTGCTCTTGAATAGGCTTTTTCAACGCATTAAGAGCTTTATAATCTTCAATGATTTTAGTGCCCGAAACATCGGCAGATCTCAACGTCTCACCCTTAACATTGATGGTTCCCTGAGATAAAAAGATTTCAGCATAGTCCGCTTGTTGAACCCAAGGGCCAAAAGTTTTTCCTTCAGGAGAAAGAACAAGATAACCTTTTGACGGCATCTCTACAGTGCCGCTCAGCGTAAACTCTCCATTATTTATTATGGCAGAATCTATCTTGGGCTGTTGTCCCTCATAATACTGAATAAACACCTTAGCAGGAGCATTGTATGCCCCGACTTTGCCTTTTATAGTGAATGCTTCTTGGGCAAACGCTAAGGCCGGTATGCTCGTCAATAGAGCAAAAGCTATCTTTTTCATAATTTGGATTTTAATCTGTAATAAATCAATTTAACGTATAAAATAAAGTGGTAAATATAATAACTATATGGTGTTAAATTAAAATTTAACACTATTTAACCCGTCCTTACCATCTGCCACTGGCGCCTCCGCCACCAAAACCTCCGCCGCCAAAGCCACCAAAGCCGCCGGAACTACCTCCTCCGAAGCCTCCTCCGAAACCTCCGAAATCTCCTCCTCTTCGGTTAGAACCTCCTTTTCCCATATTATTCAACAACATCCACCAAAAAAGATCATTCGTTCCTTTCCCATCGAACATCCGTCCCCCTCCTTTATCATTATGATCGCCTCCGATGGATACCAAAGCTACAAAGAGAATGACAACCACCACAATAATCGCCAAAACCCTGCCAATGCCCCCCGAGCCGGAAGGTTCTTTCCTTTCAGCCTTATACTCACCCTTCGTATAAGAAATGATAGAATTTATGGCATTATCAATCCCCTCATAATACCTGCCTTTGCGAAAGGCTGGCTTGATGTCCCGCTCAATAATACGATAGGCTATAGCGTCAGGTAAAGCACCCTCAATACCGTAGCCGGTCTGTATGGTAACGGCCCTATCGCCCAAAGCAACCAAAAGCATTATACCATTATTATATTTTGCTTGCCCTACCCCCCATTTCTGTGCAAGTCGCACCGCATAATCGGCCACATCATAGCCATCCGTTGTCTGTACAATAACCACCGCAATCTGCGTAGAAGTGCTATCCTCAAAAATCAACAGCTTGCGCTCTAAGGCCGACAACTCATCCGCACTTAACGTATTGGTAAAATCGGAAACAAGTTGCTTAGGTGCTTCAGGTAGATTTTGAGCCCTAAGGTTTGTCACCGTAGCCAATAACAAGAAAGCTAAAAAAGCAAAATATTTAAAGTATCTTGATGGAAAAAGTATTTGCATGTTATTTAGATTAATTACCGAAATGAATGTCATTAGGCAATTCATTGATATCATCATCTTGACGTGGGAAGTATTGTCTTAACTGCTCCCCCGCCTCCTGAATACCTTCGACCAACCCCCTCACATAATTGCCCTGTCGGAAATGAAACAGCATCTTATCTTTGGTGATCTCCCAAAAGTTATCCGGCACCACTTTATTTATCCCTGCATCTCCTATGATAGCAAATTGATGATCAGCAATAGCCAAATAAATGAGAACGCCATTACGTTGCACCGTCTTATGCATGTTAAGCTTTTCAAAATAGCTCTTCGCCTTATCGAAAGCTGTCGTATCCTCGTCCTACCACATTTTCCACCACCACCCTGATCTCTCCGGAGGTGAGATTTTCTGCGACGTTTATAGCATGAACGACACGCTCCTGCTCCTCTTCGTTAAATAATGCCATAGCTATACCCAAAAATTAAAAAAGATGAATATTGTGATAACAAGGCACCCAATATTCATCTTCTCCTCATTAAAGTTTAATATTATCCTTTAGAAAGAAACTGTAGGTGCTTTGTCTGAACCCGCAGCAGCCTGGAATGTTCCTTTAGGCTTAAAGCCAAAGATTCCCGCAATGATATTATTAGGAAAACTTCTTACCGTAGTGTTATAATCCTGCACAGCTTCATTATAGGCTCTGCGCTCCACAGCAATTCGGTTCTCGGTACCTTCCAGCTGCGCTTGCAGCTCTTGGAAGTTGGAGTTGGCTTTCAAGTCCGGATAGGCTTCCACACTTACCAACAAACGACCGATAGACTGCGACAACGCATCCTGCGACTGCTGGAACTTGGCAATAGCTTCTTCCGAAAGATCATCCGGATTTACTGTCACGGAAGTAGCCTTAGCACGTGCTTCCACTACTGCCGTCAACGTAGACTCCTCATGCTGTGCGGCTCCTTTGACCGTAGCTACTAAATTTGGAATCAGGTCAGCACGACGCTGATACGCATTCTCTACCTGCGCCCATTTGGCCTTAACGTTTTCGTCCTTAGATACCATAGTGTTATAGCCACATGAGCTAAACGATAATGCTGTAAACAACCCTATAAGGCAAATAATAATCTTTTCATCGGCGTAATTTTCATTTTCTGATCCCCTAAAAATACAAATAACTTTTCAATTACTCATACTCCAAAGCAAATGCCAAAATTATTACACCCCGAGCTTCAACTAAAAACTCGTAACTTCGCAAAGTTTTGGGATAAAAACCCAATAAAAGTATATGCAACAAGAAATTGAATTAGCTATCGGTCCTGACCATATCCATGATCAGGATTACATTCTCCGCCAAGGAGCAAAACAGCTTAACATATCCCCAAAAAGAATCAACGGAGTATACATCCGAAAACGTTCTATAGACGCGCGCAGCAAACAGGTGGTCTTTCGCCTCCGCATAGTTTTTTACATAGATGAACAGCCACAACCTTTCTGCTATCAAAGTACGCTTAAAAATGTCCGTGATGCCAAACCGGTCATCATCATAGGCGCAGGGCCTGCAGGACTTTTTGCCGCTTACCGCTGTCTGGAACGTGGCCTGAAACCTATAATCCTCGAGCGTGGGAAACCCGTACGCGAAAGAAGACGTGACCTTGCCAAAATCAATCGTGAAGGTATAGTCAATCCCGAATCCAACTATTGCTACGGTGAAGGCGGTGCTGGAACCTATTCTGATGGCAAACTATATACCCGATCCAATAAAAGAGGCGATGTACACAAAGTGCTTTCCATCTTTGTGGAGCACGGAGCTGATGAAGATATCCTGATCGATGCAAGACCACACATTGGTACTAACAAGCTGCCACACATCATAGAAAGCATGCGCCATAAAATCCTCGAGATGGAGGGTGAAGTGCATTTTGAGACTAAAGTGGTGGACATAGTCGAAAAATTCGGTCAGGTACATTCGGTGAAGACCGAAAACGGCCATACCTTCTGTGCAGATCATGTCATTCTGGCAACAGGACATTCCGCACGCGATATCTTCCAGCTGTTCCGCAACAAAAACTGGCTTCTGGAAGCCAAACCTTTTGCCTTAGGGGTCCGCATCGAGCATCCACAGCATATCATCGACAGTGCACAATACCATTGTGCCGTACGCCACGACAATCTCCCTCCAGCTTATTACAGCCTCGTGGAACAAGTAAATAACCGTGGCGTATTCTCTTTCTGTATGTGTCCCGGAGGAATCATAGCTCCTTGTGCCACCGACTTTGATGAAATTGTTGTAAATGGATGGTCGCCTTCAAAAAGAAACAATCCACACGCCAATTCGGGCACAGTAATACAAATCAATCTCGATGATGTACCCAACGCAGCAACAAATCCTTTCGCTCTGCTCGACTTCCAACGTGCGGTAGAGCACAAAGCTTACCAGCTTGGAGGAGGCAACTTCGTAGCTCCAGCACAAAGGATGGTGGACTTTGTAGAAAACCGTGTATCTCTGGACTTACCGAAAAACTCATATAAGCCGGGAACCCGCTCGGTGGACCTCAACGAAGTGTTACCTGACTTCGTGCATACCGCACTACGTAAAGCCTTGCCGCTCTTCGGCAAAAAGATGCGAGGCTACTATACTAATGAAGCTATCTTGGTAGGTGTAGAATCACGAACATCCTCCCCGGTGCGCATTCCACGAGACAAAGAAACGCTTCAACATCCACAAATCAAGGGACTTTATCCTTGCGCAGAAGGAGCCGGTTATGCAGGAGGAATCGTCTCCGCAGCCATTGACGGCATAAATTGTGTCGACGCTATAAAAATTTAATTCACTAAGAATAAGACTGATGCAAAAATAAAGGCAAAATTTTCATCTTATCCTCTTATAGATGAAAAAAAAGCCTTATTTTTGTGTCAGAAAATCAAGCGAAGTAGCTCAGTTGTAGAGCACAACCTTGGCAAGGTTGTGCTC
>NZ_JXAC01000117.1 GCF_000814685.1 Sphingobacterium sp. T2 | reverse complement strand
CCTTATGGGAGATTATGTTGCTGTAAAGGAAATTTATCAGCAAAAAATTTTATCCCTGACGCCAATTCTACACTACGCCTTACATTCGGTAACATCAAAGGCTATAGCCCTGCCGATGCTACCTATATGGCTCCCTTCACCTCCATCAAAGGCTTAATCGAAAAAGGAAATTCAGGATTACCTGAATTCAGATACCCGCAGGCAATCAAAGAAGCGTGGGAGAAAAAAGACTTCGGCCCTTACGTAAGTAAGAAAACCAATGAAGTGCCTGTAAACATGCTATACAATATGGATACTACGGGAGGAAACTCAGGCTCACCAATCATGAATGCCTATGGCGAGCTGGTAGGTGTCAACTTCGACCGCTCGTACGACGCCACCATCAACGACTTCGCGTGGAATGAAAGCTATAGCCGCTCTATAGGTGTGGATATACGTTATATCTTATGGATTGCCGACAAAATTGACAAGGCACACTTCATCCTGAAAGAAATGGGAATTTAACAGCAAGGAGCCTAAGGCTCCTTGTTTTTTATAGTTTAGAATCACCATATGAAACAAATTATACTTTGCTTATTCGTCTTAGTCTTTCACAGCCTTTCGGCACAGACAAAAATCAGCCCGGAAGAGGCGTATCATATTATAACAAAGAAAGCCAGTAAAATCCAACTGTTGGATGTACGCACACCAACAGAGTTTGAAGAGAAACATCTAGAAAGAGCACTTTCGGTCGATTGGAACAACAGTGCAATCTTTGAAGAGGTCGCAAAGACCTTAAACAAGAAAAAGCCTGTATATGTGTACTGCCGATCAGGCGCCCGCAGTGCCAAAGCAGCTCAAGTTCTTACAGCTCAAGGATTCAACGTCGTGGAAATCGAAGGCGGTATTTTGAATTGGGAAAGCAAAAGTCTTCCTCTTGTCGAAAAAGAAAAACCGATTACCAACATGACATGGGAAGCATATTCCAAAGAAATAGCCAGCAACGATGTTGTCCTGATAGACTTCTATGCGACCTGGTGCCTCCCCTGCAAAAAAATCGAACCTCATATTGACTTTATACAGAAAAACTACAAAGGAAAAGTAAAGGTCCTCAGAATCGACATAGACCAAAACAAACAGTTGATGCAACAGCTACAAATAAGCAGCATTCCTTATTTAGTAATTTATAAACATGGTCAGCAGACTTGGAACTATAGAGGATACATAAAACTCAAAAACATAATTAAACAGCTATAAAATCATGGAAAAAATCACCCTAGTTGCTGCAACTCTTTTCGGAATTTTAGCGATAATTTTGGGAGCATTCGGAGCGCATGCCCTCAAGAAACTTATCTCCACATGAAAAACTGGCCTCCTTCGAAGTCGGTGTACGCTATCAGATGTATTCTGCACTAAGTTTACTAATCTTAGGCTTGCAGTTGAATTTTCAGGAGCATATCACAAAACTAGCTGTATATTGTCTTATTTGTGGCACCATATTATTTTCCTTTAGCATCTATCTCCTATCATTTGCAGAGTATTGGAAAAAGAACTTAAAATTTCTAGGTCCTATCACTCCCTTGGGGGGATTGTTGATGATTACAGGATGGATTTTGTTATTGATTAATTTTATTAAATAAAAATTTCTAATTTTATCTAATAAAACCAATACTAAATTTACTCATGCAACATCCAGAACTACTAAAAACACTTAAAGAGCGGTTTACTAAATATAAACATAGGCATCCGGATATAGGTTGGGATGTCGTCGAACGAAAACTGGTGGACAATCCTTCAAAACTTGAGAGCCTTCGTCAAATGGAAGAAACCGAAGGAGAACCGGACGTCATAAGCTATGATTCAGAGACGGACACTATTATCTTTGCAGACTGTTCGGCAGAAAGTCCCAAAGGAAGACGTAGCCTTTGCTACGACGAAGAAGCTTTGGAATCGCGCAAGCTACATAAACCTGAAGATTCTGCTCTTCACCTTGCACAAATGATGGGGGTCGAAATCATGGATGAGCAGCAATATATCGAACTGCAAAAAATTGGAGAATTTGACCTTAAAACCTCCAGCTGGCTTAAGACGCCTGCCGACATCCGGCAACGCGGAGGAGCAATCTTTGGTGACCGCCGATATGGAAGAGTATTTATATATCACAATGGAGCAGAATCCTATTACGCTGCTCGTGGCTTCCGTGCTATATTAAAAGTGTAAGAATATTAGATATCCTGGGCTATAGCAAAACCGGAAGCCCAGGCCCACTGAAAGTTATAGCCGCCAAGCCAGCCTGTAACATCCACTGCTTCTCCTCCGAAATACAGTCCGGGATATTTCTTGGATTCCAAAGTGCGCGGATTAAGCTCGGAAGTGCTTACACCACCACGCATAACTTCCGCCTTATCGTAGCCTTTGTCTCCTGCCGGCTTCACTCTGAACCTATGGATTGTATCGACTATGGTTTGGGCATCTCCCTTACTTAAAGAAGCAATTTTTATATCTATAGGAAGATATTTTCCCAATGCGTCCACCATCTTTCTGGAAAAGTAGTCGTTCAGCAACTGCCCTACAAGCCTTCGTCCCCCTTTATTTCTTTCCTGCTTAATCAACTCTTCCAAGCGAAAGTTTGGTAACAGATCTATGGTAATGGTCTCTCCGGGCCGCCAATATGATGAAATCTGAAGAATGGCAGGACCACTAAGTCCCCAATGGGTAAACAAGATATTTTCCTCGAAAGAAATCTTATCTTTATATACCTTAGCAAACACTGTATTTCCTGCCAAGGAAGCATACCACTCGGCATCTTTTCCTGTAATAGTCAAAGGCACCAAGGCCGGTGCCGTAGTGACGACCTCAATATCCAGTTGCCGCGCTATACGCAAGGCGAAGTCTGATGCCCCCAATTTATATACCGGTAAACCTCCGGAAGCAAGGACAACCTTCTTGGCCGTAAGCTGCTGTTCTATACCTTCTCTTTCTAAAGTAATACGGTATCCTCCTTGTTTCGTCTTTTGTACTTGCGTTACCAACGTGTTGAGCCAAATATCCTGACCTGTCTCATAGAGTAGTTTGGTAAATGTGGCTACAATATCTTTAGCCTTATTGGAAGAAGGAAACAGCTGTCCCAAAGTTTTTTCCTGAGGTTCAATACCTCCGAAATCCTGAAAAAAGCGAATGGTATCTTCTACAGTCCATTGTGCAAAGACAGCATTTAAAAACTTAGGATTCTGTGACACAAAATTGTCTATGGAAGTGCCTAGGTTGGTGTAGTTACATCTTCCTCCTCCAGAGATCAATATTTTAGCTCCCGGTTTGTCATTCCTCTCCAAAATCAGCGTCTGCTTCCCCAACAAACCGGCGTGGGCAGCACACATCAATCCGCAAGCCCCTCCACCGATAATTATAGCGTCGTAGTTTTTCACTTCCTAAATTTATGCGGGCAAAGATAAGTGCTCTAACGATAATTGACAACTCCATTTAGTAAGCGATTAACTCGCCCGCTACCGGCACTACTCTTTTCTCTTTCCATGAAAGATCGCCCAGCTCCAAGATGCGGATCACGTCCCGAGCCTGTTCTGCAGTGATATATAAGGCTTCTTCTCCACGCAAGGTCGCCACTATATTTTTATAGAAATCCTGTCCGCTCCCTATCTCACTCAACACATATTCATGTATATCCTGTCCATTTTCCAAAAGCGACAACGACCCTTGAATATCTGCCGATTCTACTCCCCAATCCGGCCTTTCTTCGGGGCGTACCCCAGCGCGCAATAGGTTTTCCTGCGGATCTACGCCACGCTTAACGAAAGAACCGTTCATGCCATATATCGCAAAGCGCGGTGTAGGCTCTTTAGCCAACATTTGTCCTTTCAACGTGACCTTGAGTCGAGGATAAGATAAAATATATTCAAAGTCGTCAACAGCCTTTGCCCCGTCCCTTTGTATTCTCAAGTCGGCAAATACGGATTCCGGAGCGCCAAAGAGCTGCAAAGCCTGATCAATAAGATGCGCCCCCAAATCGTAATGAATACCTGAGCCCGGTAGGTTTTCCTCACGCCACGCTCCAGGTCTCAAAAAGTTCCGAAAACGATCAAAACGCGCTTCATAACTTACCACACGCCCTAGCCGACCTTCAGCAAGCACGCGCTTCACCGTCTTAAAGTCGGAATGAAAGCGAGCATTATGATGAACAGACAGTAACAAACCTTTTTGTTTCGCTAAGGCGATCAGCTCGTCAGCCTCACGGCTGGTATTAGTAAAAGGCTTTTCTACGACTACATGTTTTCCTGCCTCCAATGCCTGCTTGGCCAAACTGAAATGCACATCGTTTGAGGTGGCTACCACCACAATGTCTACCTCCGGGTCATTGATGATTTCATCTGCCGACAGCACACCGATAGCGTCAGGATAACGTTCCGCCAGCAGTTTTTGGTGTTCCTCACGACGGGCTGTGACTTTATAGAGCTCCAAATCAGAGTTAACCAGCAATAAAAGGAAGCATGAAAAACATGTCCTCCTATAGAAAATCCTATCAATCCAATTTTATATCTTTTCATAAAAGTTTAGGTGCATATAAGATGCCAAATATAATTACGTCGATATAAAAAAATAATCTAACCGCTACGGCGGTTAGATTATTTTATGCTTTTAAATATACGATTTAAAAAATATATATTACATCCGCTCTGGAACTTTAATTCCCAAAAGACGCATAGATTCCGCTATTATTCTTGCTGCTGAGGCCGACAAAGTAAGACGGAAAGCCTTCACATCCTCATCTTCGGCTTTAAGGATACTTTCCTCATGGTAAAATTTGTTATATAGCTTAGCCACTTCATAAGCATAATTTGCTAATTGTGCAGGACTAAACTCTTTTGCTGAAGCTTCCACTATAAACGGATATTCCGAGAGTGCCTTGATAAGATCCAATTCATAAGATGACAGCCTTCCAGGATTTACTTTTGTCTCATTTTCAACATACCCAGCTTTACGAAGCACGGACTTGATACGGGCGTGTGTATATTGTATAAAAGGTCCCGTATGTCCTTGGAAGTCTACAGACTCGTTAGGGTCGAACAACAAACGTTTTTTAGGATCTACCTTCAAAAGGAAATATTTCAGCGCTCCCATACCTATGGTATGATAAAGCTCTGCCTTTTCTTCCTCTGTAAAATCTTCCGTTTTTCCCAGCTCTTCGGTGCGGGTCTTCGCCGTCTCGATCATTTCTGCCATAAGGTCGTCCGCATCTACCACCGTACCTTCACGCGACTTCATCTTGCCGGAAGGAAGGTCAACCATGCCATACGACAGGTGAAACAAACCGTCAGCCCAAGGTCTTCCCAGCTTTTTAAGGATGGAGAATAAAACTTTGAAATGATAGTCCTGCTCGTTACCTACAACATATATAGACTCATCCATGCCGAACTCATCGAATTTCAGCTGAGCTGTCCCTAAATCTTGTGTAATGTAAACAGAGGTGCCGTCACCACGCAATACCAGCTTTTGGTCCAATCCTTCATCGCTAAGGTCAATCCATACCGAATTGTCCTCTTTCTTGAAGAAAACACCTTTGTCTAGCCCTTCCTGGATGATGTCTTTTCCTAAAAGGTATGTATTCGACTCATAATAATATTTATCGAAGTCCACGCCAAGCTGTTTGTAGGTCGTTTCAAAACCTTCGTACACCCAGTTGTTCATGGTCTTCCAGAGGGAGATAACTTCTTCGTCCCCTGCTTCCCATTTGCGGAGCATCTCCTGTGCTTGCAACATCAATGGAGCATTCTTCTTGCTTCTTCTTCTGATAAACCTTGCGCCTTTAGAGCATCTATCTCCTTTTTATACTCCTTATCGAATACCACATAATATTTTCCGACAAGGTGGTCTCCTTTCATCCCTGTAGATTCCGGTGTTTCGCCGTTGCCAAACTTTTGCCATGCCAACATAGATTTGCAGATGTGTATACCTCGGTCATTCACTAAGTTGGCTTTGATAATATCATAGCCATAGGCTTTTAGGATTTCTGACACCGAATAACCTAAGAGGTTATTGCGTATATGTCCTAAATGCAAAGGCTTATTGGTATTCGGTGAAGAGTACTCCACCATGAGCTTTTTGCCGTTTGCCGGAAATTTACCGAAGTCGGCAGCAGCAATGGTATTGTTTAGTAAGGCTATCCAATAGCTATCGGACAGCGATATATTACAAAAAGCCCTTAATRACATTGAAGGCCGAAATAGCTTCCACATTAGCCTTTGTAGATATTCCATCCCTTATTTCTAGGTTATCCGATGTCCGTTAGGACGTCAGCATGAATTTTTTGGAAAATCGGGTTAACCGGAAAGGTCAC
>NZ_JXAC01000116.1 GCF_000814685.1 Sphingobacterium sp. T2 | reverse complement strand
TCGAAATGTTCACGKAATCCGTGAACATTTCGAGCTGGCGCAGAATATGAAAGAAATCTTAAACAACCCTAAGGATTTCGTCTCGGCAGTGACAAAAATCGTTGAGGAAAACAGTGCGCTGAAAAAGGAAATCGAAAATGCTATACGCGAAAAGTCTTTGGCAATGAAAAAGGAGTTGGAGGCTAAGCTGGAGGTTATAGATGGTATCAACTTCTTAGCCACCCGTGTTAACTTGCCGAATGCTGATGCTGTCAAGACTTTAGCTTATGCACTCAAAGGGTCGTTAAACAATCTCTTCTTGGTGTTGGGTGCCGAATTTGACGGAAAGCCTAGTCTTACCGTAGTGGTGTCTGATGAGCTGTCGAAAGAGAAAGGTCTTCATGCAGGAAATATAGTCCGCGATTTAGCCAAAGACATCCAAGGTGGTGGAGGTGGTCAGCCTTTCTTCGCTACGGCAGGAGGTAAAGATGCCAGCGGATTGGATAAAGCTATTGCCAGAGCAAAGGAATTTTTAAAATAAACAGAAAGGAGATGAAGATGAAAAAGCTACAAACTTTGATTGTGGGGATGTTGTTGTTTGTGGTGTTTGGTTGTTCAAATAAGGATAACATTTACATTTCGGGAGAAATTTTAAATCCGGGAAATGTGAAGGTAGTAGCTTTTTACGAGGGTGAGCGCAAGCTGGACTCGGTCTTCCTTTCCGATCAGAATAAGTTCAAATTCGAACGGCCGGCAACGCAGCTAGGTTGCTGACCGTTCGTGTTGGAAATAATACCTATCCTGTTATTCTTACTCCCGGCGAGAAGGTTTCTTTTAGGACGGATTTACAGAATCCCGAGCAATATGAGGTAGAAGGGTCAGCGCTGTCGCTGACGTTGAAAGAGTTTGCTCCTATCAAAGCACGTAAGGAGTTTGTTGAGGATTCACTGCAGTCAGCGTTTGTCAGAAGTATTGGAGGGAAGTCCGAAAGTGAGATTGATGCCCTACGTTCTGATTATCTTATCCGCTACAAAGATGCTATGAAGTTCTATGTGCAGGAGGCTGTTTCTTTTGCTAAGCAGCATAAGGATCTTGCTGGATTTTATGCTATGAGTACGTTGGATCCCGAATTGGCGGAAAATGAACTTATCGCCTATGTGGAGGAGATCAAAGATCTGTTTACAGACAATGCTATGGTCAATCAGTTCCGGGAGGAAGTGGAGAAGATGAAGAGACTGGCAGTAGGACAGCCCGCGCCGGACTTTGAAGCTTACACACCCAACAATAAGACTGTGAAGCTGTCAGACTACAGAGGGAAGTATGTGTTGTTGGATTTCTGGGCTTCATGGTGTATGCCTTGCCGCAAAGAAAATCCTAATTTAGTTCGCATATACCATGCCTTTAAAGATCAGGGTTTCGATATCTTAGGTGTATCGCTGGATAACAATCCTGGCTCGTGGATGCGTGCTATTGAAGATGACAAGTTAGCTTGGACCAATGTTTCCGACCTGAAAGCTTGGTCATCTGATTTGATTATAAACTACCGTATTAAAGCTATTCCTGCCTCCTTCGTATTGGATCCAGAAGGAAAAATCATTGCCAAAAACTTACGTAGTGCAGAGCTGGAAGCATTGCTAAAGAAGGTATTGGAAAAATAAACAGTTATGAAATCGTTAAGATTTTCCCATTTTAACAATTTCATAATATTTGGTTAACTTTATCTTAGGATGGAGTACCTATTTTAGTAAAAAAAGAGCAATGAATTCCAAGAAAAAAATACTTGTAGTGGATGATGAGCAGGATATAGTAGATCTCATTTCCTACAATCTGAACAAGGAAGGCTATCAGGTTTGTACGGCCATCAATGGTCGTCAGGCTATAGAGGTAGCGAAGAAGGAGAATCCGGATCTAATCATCTTGGATGTGATGATGCCGGAAATGGATGGTATAGAATCTTGCAGGCAGATGCGTGCTCTTCCGGAATTCAAAAGCACTTTCATCATCTTTCTGACTGCCCGTAGCGAAGAGTATTCCGAGATCGCGGGCTTCAATGTAGGAGCCGATGATTATATCGCGAAACCTATAAAACCTAGAGCGTTGATGTCGCGTATCAATGCTATCCTCAGAAGAAATAATCCTGAACAGACAGAAACGCCAAGCCATAAGCTTACAATCTCTGACCTGGTGATTGACAGGGAAGAGTTTTTGGTGTACAAAAGTGGGGAAAAGGTAGTTTTGGCGCGCAAAGAGTTTGAACTGCTATTCCTGTTAGCATCTAAGCCTAACAAAGTTTTTACTAGAGATCAGATTTTGAAGGCTATTTGGGAGGATTCGGTCATTGTCACCAACCGCACTATCGATGTACACATCCGTAAGTTGAGAGAAAAGATAGGAGAAGATTACGTTGCCACTGTAAAGGGGGTAGGATATAAGTTTGAATTGAATTAGGAAGGCTCTTGCCTAAAAGAAATAACATAAAAAATCCCGATTATAGCTATAATCGGGATTTTTTTATGGTTGAAGAAGACAAGCTTATTGCTTTTTGTTTTGCTGTGCTGCCTGTTGTTGTCTCATCATTTCTTCCAGGCGTGCTTGGAAAGAAGATTTCTTCTGTACCTTAGGATTTTTCTTATTTTCTTCCAATTGAGCTAATATCTTTTCGTCGTTGATGGTCTGACGGATGATGAACTGCGTTAAGAAGGTAAACACGGCACCTAGGAAGTAATAGTAGTTCAATCCTGACGGGAAATTATTCAACATAAAGAAGAATAACAACGGCATAGATATAGCCCAAATATTTCATTTGGTTGTTTACTCCAGAGCTTGAGGTAGCGTTGTTATACCATGTTGTGAGCAACGTCACCAATGTCATCAACACACACATCAAAGAAATGTGGTTGATACCTAAGAATGAAGGGAAGGTAATAGGTGCGTCGTATGTTGACAAGTCTTTCATCCATAGGAAGCTTTCTCCTCTCAGTTCGTAAAGATTTGGGAAGAAGAAGAAGAAAGCCAAAGTGAAAGGCATCTGTAACAAGAGCGGCAGACATCCACCTAGTGGGTTTACCCCTACTTGCTTGTATAGCTTCATCTGTTCTTGTTGCAGCAACATAGGATTGTCTTCACCTACTTTTTCTTTGATCTCATCCAACTGAGGCTTCAACACACGCATTTTCGCCATAGATATGTACGATTTGCGTGTCAATGGGAACATGGCTCCTTTTAACAGGATTGTAAGGATAAGGATAACGATACCGTAGCTTAAGTTATATCCATCCAGCCAATCGAAGATTGGAACGGTGATAAACCTGTTAATCCATCCCATAGGACCCCATCCCATGTTGATGATTTTTTCGTACGCCTTGTCTTCAGCTTTTAATGTTTTGTATTTGTTAGGGCCGAAGAAGTAGTTGAATTCGTAGTGGTTGTTGGCTTGACTGTTGAAGCTAGCTCAGCCGTAGCTTTGTATGTTTTGACTACGCCATCCTGTGTAGCCACCTTTGTGATAAGGTTGGTATTTTCAAAAGGTTGTTTTGAGGAGAAAATTGACGAGAAGAAATGTTGCTTGAAAGCGATCCATTCCAATTTGTTGTCGTCGATTTTTTCTTCATCATCACTGGCTTCTGACAGGTGGTCTATATCACCATCTGCATCTTTGAAGAAGATCGTCGATTTTTCACGTTCTGACTTAATGTTTTGTTCTTTTTGTAGAAGGGTAGTTTCCCAATCCAAGATAATGGATTTTTGTTGTACGTCCATCAAGTTTTGGATTCCTACCGCATTTACATTGACGGCGAGGTTATGCCCTTCGGATAAGGTGTACACATATTCCAGATATTGGTCTTGTTTGTAAGACAATCTTAAGGTCGCTGTGTTAGGGCTTTTGTTTACTACTGTAAAGACAAGGTCGTTGGTATGTACGTTTTCACCATTTGCCTTGAATATGAAGCCGAATTTGTTGTTGTCGCCTTCGATGATATTAAGAGGAGAGCCGTCGAAGTTTTTCTCACCTTTAAGAAGGACATTTTTTACTTTAGCACCTTTTGATGTCAAATCGATTTTAAGAATATCGTTTTCAAGGGTGATGATTTCCTCTTGGGCTACCATTGCTTCACCGAAAGGTTTTTGTGTCCATGCAGCAGAGTCTGTAGGGACAATGGCATTGGCAGAATCTTTAGTGACTACATGTGCCTTTTTTTGCGGCAGCGATAGAGTCTTGTCTGGCTTGTTCGGCTTTAATTTCAGCATCGCTAGGTTTCATCCAATAGAATGAACCAGCAAAGATGATGAAGATTAAAACTAGTCCTATAATGTTATTTCTATCCATTTAATTTATTTTGGTTCAAAATTATTTTTTCAACGCTTTTTTATTTGCTAAAGCTGCAGCTACAAAGCTAACAAAAAGTGGGTGAGGATTTGCAACTGTAGATTTTAATTCCGGGTGAAACTGTCCTGCTACGAAGAAAGGGTGATCTTTAAGCTCTACAATTTCTACGAGGCCAGTTTCCGGATTAATTCCTGAAGCAATCATTCCTGCCTTTTCGTATTGTTCGAGGTAGGCATTGTTGAATTCGTAACGATGGCGGTGACGTTCAGAAATTTTCGTTTTGCCGTAGATAGCATACGTCTTTAGTGCCTTTTTTAATTTCGCAATCGTAGGCACCTAAACGCATGGTACCTCCCATGTTTTTGATATTTTTCTGCTCTTCCATCAAGTTGATTACCGGGTGTGGGGTGCTTTCGTTCATTTCAAAAGAGTTAGCATCTTTCAATCCCAACACGTTACGGCCAAATTCTATTACAGAGCATTGCATACCCAAGCAGATACCGAAGAAAGGAATCTTGTTCTCGCGAACGTATTTTATTGTCGCCAGCTTGCCTTCCAAGCCTCGTTCGCCAAAGCCTGGAGCTACCAATACGCCGTCAGCATTTTTAAGTTTTTCGGCCACATTGTCATCAGTAACGCTTTCGGCAGCGAAATATTGTACTTTAACTTTTGTTTCGTTGGCTGCTCCCGCATGTACGAAACCTTCGTTAATGGATTTGTAGGCATCCGGAAGTTCTACATATTTACCTACAAGAGCGATGTTAACTTTCGTTTGTAGGGTTTTTTAGGCGACCTAAGAAAGCTTTCCAGTTTTCTAAGTCAGGTTCATTCTTTGTAGATAATTTTAATTTGGTAAGGACGATTTTATCGAGTTGTTCTTTTAACATCAATAGTGGCACATCGTAGATTGTGGGTGCGTCAATTGACTCTATTACGGCATTGATGTTAACATTACAGAATAGGGCAAGTTTTTTGCGTATCTCCTGAGTTAAGTTTATGTTCGGTACGACATACCAATACGTCAGGTTGTACGCCATATTCCAATAAGGTCTTTACGGAGTGCTGAGTAGGTTTTGTTTTCAACTCACCTGCCGCGGCAAGATAAGGAACCAATGTAAGGTGTATTACTACCGAGTTGTTGCTGCCCAACTCCCAGCGTAGCTGACGGACAGCTTCGATGAAAGGCAGGGATTCTATGTCGCCTACCGTACCGCCCAGCTCTGTGATGACGATGTCGTAGTCTCCCGTGTTGCCTAGTAGCAACATTCTACGTTTTATCTCGTCCGTGATATGGGGGATGACCTGTACAGTTTTGCCTAGGTAAGCTCCTTCACGTTCTTTTTCGATGACGTATTTATAGATACGACCTGTTGTTACATTGTTGGCTTGCGAGGTAGGGACATTGAGGAATCGCTCGTAGTGTCCTAAGTCGAGGTCTGTTTCGGCCCCATCTTCCGTTACATAACACTCTCCATGTTCGTATGGATTTAGTGTTCCCGGATCTATATTGATATAAGGGTCAAACTTTTGAATGGTTACTTTAAAGCCACGTGCCTGAAGAAGTTTGGCAAGTGATGCTGCAATAATGCCTTTCCCTAACGACGAGGTTACGCCGCCCGTAACAAAGATATATTTAGTCATAGCAATTATGGAATTTTCAACTCAAAATGTGGGATTTTACTCCTTTACATCATCCTTATGTACGGGATACAAAGGTAACACTTTTTTCGGATAAAGCAGAAACATTCCGTCATTGTTGATATTTTTTGCAGGATCTGACAGGAGTAATATCCCTTAATTGCCGTTATTTTATGGTTCGCAACATATGTATCGTTGCGGTGTCAAATTCTTTCTCTCCGAAAAGCGAGACGCCTGCGGCGCCTTTAGATTTAGCCAATTTTATAGCTTGCTCTAGTTCTTTCAGGTCGTTAAAATCGGGAAGGTAAGGTCCCGCAGTATAGAGGAAATTTTCCGTTCAATGCTTTTACGCCCTCTTCTACAGCCATACCTATCCACGAGATTGGTTCTTTATAGAATCCGTGATAGATCATAGGGAATACTGCGGAAAGGTTCCACTGTGTCCAATCTTGTCTTACTATGCGTCGGGCAAGGTCTGGTGTAGGAAAAACGGCTGCCGTCACCGGCTTTCCATAGTCTTTGGCAGCAGTACAAATGCGGTTGACGACTTTTGTAATCTGACCATAGCGGAAGGCGCGCCATGAGGGGCTTTGCTCCGGACGTGCTACTTTGTCAATATCTATTCCTGTTTCTTTACGATAGACGTCCTTACTATATTTACTGTAACAAAAATCGTAGTCTGCCAGCTCCGCCGATTGATCTAATTTATAGTTGTCCCACAAATTGACTGGCAGTATGACGTCGGGATAGCGTATGTAATCGAGATGCAGTCCATCCACATCGTCCTTTTCAAGCTGTTCACGAGCCTTTTCTTCCAAATAGGGAGGTACGTCGGGATGGGAAGGACAGAGAAAACGGTAATAGCCCACATAAGGAGGGGTGTGGGCACAGGATTTGCCAGACCTGCTGACCGCATAATATTCAGGATGATTTTCGAGGAGTTCTTTCTCTCCGCGGTTCATTGTCCACATCCAACGGTGCGCTTCAAAGCCTATTTCTTTGGCCAATTGAAAATGTTTTCTACTGTAGTTTTCAAACATCAGACCTCGAATGCCTGCCTCTTTATAGGACTGGAAGCGTTTCTTTATCTGGGATTCTTCTTCACTGAGGTTAGGGCGTTGCCATAGCCAGTAATCGAAGGTGAAAGAGGGAGGTGCAGGCTGTAAGAAAGGGGAGCTACGTTCTAGATGTAAGGCTGCCAGACCTAATCCTGCTTGTTTGATAAATGATCTTCTGTTATTCATAATTCGTAGTATAGTTACCGTAGTTATCGATAGTAAATATATAGTTCAACATTTTGTCCTCAAGACGTAGATGGTAAAACTGTCCGTTCTCCGATACCGTAAGCTGTATGTCGTATTTAGCTGTATCTTCGGCCAAAAAATCGTCATAGCCTTCCAGAAGTTTGATGTCTGAGGTAAAAGATTGGTGTTTGTGTTTATGGATGTTTTGGAGGTAATGGATATTCCATGCCATTTTCTCTATCCGATAATATGGAGGGAGTTGGGCGGGCTCTTGGTCGCAGCTAAAATGTAGAAATCCCCATCTTTCAGGTAGATGCATGTTGATCACACCTATGGGCGACCATACCCAATTGTTTTCGGGAAGAGGTTTGTTGTCTATTTTCTTTTTGAAATAACTGTCGTGAAATATGTCATGTTGCCATTGTACTCGAGAGAAGTTGATGCGCCAATAGTCATTAGGACTTGGTCTTTGAGGGCCGGCAAAGTGTGCTAAGGAAGCGAAAGGTATAGCCATTTCTACGGTCCACTGCTGGTCTATATCTTTTGGACTGTTGAGAGAGCCCTCGATATGCACTGCCGATTGTAGATTTTTTACGTCCCACTGTAGGAGTGCGTGTCCGCCAAAACGGTAAGGCTTTGGCATCATAAGGTCCATGATTGTGTTGAGCGCATTGACTTCGATTTCGTAGTACCAAGGTGCCGAATGTTTGGGCTTGATAAATACTTCGAAATCGTTATCCTGGTAGATAATAGCATCTCGCTGTTTCAGCGTAGCCCAGATGTGAGGTTCTTGCAATACCGCTAGAATATAAAGGTTGTTATCATCCCACAGCATCTTAAAGCGTGTGGAGTAAGATGGTGTTTGCTGATGCGAACCTTCGATATCAATAAATTCGGATGACCAAGGAGCGCGTTGCCATACTGGATCTTCTTTACCATCAATGAGGATGGGTTCGAAAATCTTTAGGGCAGAATAAACGAGAGGAGGACTTTGCATGGCCCTTACTTGATTCAGAAGGTGCTGGCTTTTAGCTGCTTGACAGATACAAAGTATTATAAATAAACAAGCTACGTATCGGAAAAATAGGTTCATAATAAAAGTGTTTACAAAATTTAGACATTTTGTATGATATTTTCATCAAAAGCCCGCCAAATGTTCTCTATTTTTATAGTAGAAAACTAAAGAGATTGATATATGGAATATAGAAGAATGGGGAGAACAGGTCTCCAGTTAAGTGTATTATCTTTCGGTTCGTGGGTTACTTTTGCCCGCCAGACCGATGATGAGGACAACGATCGTCTGATGTCTATAGCATATGACGCGGGAGTCAACTTTTTTGACAATGCGGAGGTGTATTCTGCCGGTAAGTCGGAGGAAATGATGGGACGTATTTTGAAGAAAAAGGGCTGGGACCGCACTTCATATGTGTTGTCGAGCAAGGCGTTCTTTGGATGGAAGGGAGAGCAAAAAAAGCCTAATCAGCATGGTTTAAGCCGTAAGCATCTTGTAGAGGCCTGCCATGAGGCCTTGACCCGTATGCAGACAGACTATCTGGATTTATATTACTGCCATCGTCCTGATCCTAACGTGCCTATGGAGGAAATAGTCCGCACGATGAATACGTTGATTCAACAGGGTAAGATATTATATTGGGGGACCAGTGAGTGGTCGGCGGCAGAGATTGTGGAAGCGCATATGGTGGCTAAAGATTTAGGGTTGGAGGGACCTGCCGTAGAGCAGCCGGAATACAACCTTTTCAACCGTCAGAAGATGGAAGCCGACTATCTACCTATCTTCCGCAATATAGGTATGGGCACGACCATTTGGAGTCCTCTAGCTTCCGGACTGCTTACCGGAAAATATAACAACGGTATTCCTGAAGGATCACGTCTTTCTTTGGAAGGATATGAATGGTTGAAAGAGAAGGTACTGATGGAAGAGAAAATAGCCAAAGTAATTAAGCTTGCCGACCTGGCACAGGAGTTGGGGGTGTCGTTGCCATCGTTGGCCATCGCTTGGTGTATCAGCAATCCGAATGTCACCACGGCCATTCTTGGTGCAACTAAGGAAAGTCAGCTTACAGAAAACCTTAAAGCCTTAGAGGTACTTCCACTGTTGACTGCGGAAGTGTTGGCAAAGATAGACGAGATTATGGGTACAAAACCTCAGATCACGATATCATAAGCAAATAAAAAAGGATGTAACACAGGTTACATCCTTTTTTATGTCTTTCAGTCTCGTTTATATCTAAAGAAGATTATTTTGTGCTACGTTTAGATTTGATACGAGCAGCTTTACCAGTAAGATTGCGTAAATAGAACAATTTAGCGCGACGAACCTTACCTAAGCTGTTTACTTCAATTTTTTCAATGTTAGGAGAATTTACAGGGAAAATACGTTCAACACCTACACCGTTAGAAATTTTACGAACGGTAAATGTAGCGTTAGCACCTTCGCTGTTTAATTGGATAACTACACCTTGATACACTTGAATACGCTCTTTATTTCCTTCGCGAATTTTATAGTGCACGCTGATGGTATCTCCTGCTTTGAAAGCGGGAATCTCATTTTTTACTACCGCTTGTTCTTCTACAAATTTTACTAAATCCATGATTTTGAGTAATTATAAACGATTTATATCCTGTAAAAATCGGATTGCAATATTACAGCTTTTATTTTAATTATAAAAATCTTTTAACAAAAAGTTGCCTTACTTATAAGGCGAGTGCAAAGGTATGAAATATATCTTGTTTTTCATAATTTGGTTAAAAGATATTTTTCTGGAAAAAACAGAAAAATATTTATCAATAAATCAGCTAATTAGTGCAGAAAGTTGAAAAAAGTATTGACAAGTCAATAAAACGCTGTATATTTGCATCACAAGCAACGAAGGTTAGTCCTTCATCGGGGTGTAGCGTAGCCCGGTATCGCGCCACATTTGGGATGTGGAGGTCGTAGGTTCGAATCCTGCCACCCCGACGAAAAAGAGTCCAACACAATTGGACTCTTTTTTTGTTTTAGCATTACTTTTATCGAGAAATTAGCTACTTTTTCTATATCTGTTTCTTCCTTTAAATATTTTAAATTAGAGTTTTTAAAACTCGTTGATGATGAAATATTTTTTACTTTTGATGGTGAATTCTATATTCACGTACGGACAGCCTCCTTATACCATCGTTACAAATCCTAATTATAATAAAAAGTTGTTGTCGGAGTATTTGCCTATAGTCGATATAACTCGAAAAGAAATGCTTTAGGTATGCCATTTCACGTGAAAATATCTTTTAACTACTAGTTTTAACTTTTGCTCTGACCTTTTGTAAACCTTATGATCATGTATTATAGACTTTTACCCTGTAGAATATTCTTTATTCTGTTCTTTACTTTTGTTGCTTTCAGTTCGAGGGCGCAGTTTTCAAAACTTAAGCCGGGCTTTGATGCTCAGGAATGTGAGGATCTGTTGAAAATCAATGCTATTTTCCAGGATACGACGAGAAAAGCTTCCATTCTTCAGCATACAACAGGCTATACTTTGTTGTATCGGACACCGAATGTAGGATTAGACAATGTTGCTGATATATGGTTGCGTCAGGATTCGGTAGTTGTACTCGCTATTCGGGGGACGACAACAAAAATGGAGTCTTTTTTGGAAGACTTTTATTGTGCTATGGTGCCTGCCGCGGGAACCCTACAGCTGACAAATGAAAAAGCTTTTGACTATAAGCTGGCAGAAGATCCTAAAGCTGCGGTACATGCGGGTTTTTTGATAGGTTTTGGTTATCTAGCGGAGCAGCTTAAACCTAAGTTTGATGAGCTGTATGCTAAAGGTTATCGCGACTTTATGATTTCGGGACATTCACAGGGAGGTGCCTTGTGTTATTATTTTAGTGCATGGCTTATGTATAAGCGTAAGCAGGGTGAGTTTAAGGGAATAACGGTGAAAACGTATGCCAGCGCTCCACCGAAGATGGGAAATATGTATTTTGCTTATGATTATGATAATGCTCATCTTTCTATGTGGACCTTCAGCATTGTCAATTCTGCGGACCCTGTGCCGGAAATGCCATTGACAACACAACAGCTGGAAATAGATATGAATGAGCCTAATCCTATTCTAAACTTGGAGGCTCGCTTCAACGATCTGTCCTGGATGAAACGATGGTTTGTCAAAAAGGCATTCAACAAGATGAAAAATAGTGCTCAGAAATCTTCCGAAGCTTATCAGAAATATCTGGGTAAATATGTAGGAGATTTTATTCACAAATCTTTACCCGAATTGCAACTACCCAATCCGGTGAAAACGACCTACTTCGTACGCCCTGGCGTACCCATAGTGTTGTCGGCCAATGAAGCTATAAAGAAAAATTTAAAAATGCCTAAGTTGACTGTATTTTGATCACTGGACATAGTATCCGTTAACCGTTTAACCTTCTTGAGACAAATTATTTACCAAGGTTTTGGAAAGAGTTTTGTTTCCTGTGTTGAATAATCAAAAAGAGGATAG
>NZ_JXAC01000115.1 GCF_000814685.1 Sphingobacterium sp. T2 | reverse complement strand
CAATAAAATAATATTTTAAATTTTAGTAAATTTAGCAACATAACGAACATTAACATGGCTATATCATCACAAGTCAACATAAAAAATAAAAGAGCATCATTTGATTACCACCTGCTAGACAGGTATGTGGCGGGCATTCAGCTTCTGGGCACGGAGATCAAATCTATCCGAGAGGGGAAAGCCAATATTAACGATAGTTTCTGTACTTTCTTCGAAGACGGGCTTTACATCCGTAATATGCATATAGCGGAATATTCGCATGGCTCCTTTTACAATCATGAAGCCAAGCGCGACAGAAAACTGCTATTAACAAAAAAAGAACTAAAAAAACTTAAAGAAAAAGGGGAAGAAAAAGGCTTCACCATCGTTCCTCTTCGTATCTTCATCAGCGAGAGAGGGTATGCCAAAGTCGAAATCGCGCTGGCCCAAGGTAAAAAAGACTATGACAAAAGAGAATCCATCAAAGAAAGAAGAAACCAAAAGAGAGCTAGATCGCGTAATGAAACGTTAATTCCCGAGATTCAATATATATGGCTCCGGGGGTGACGCCCACGCGACTCCTAAATAACCTAACGAAATAATTAACCTCGGTGAAGCCGGCTCCAAAACACGACTCCTTCACCGATTTTGTCTGCCTAAGAAGCTCTTTGGCCCGCTCTAGGCGCTGTGTAATCACATACTCCATAGGCTCATCCCTAACTCTTTCTTAAATAGACGTGTCAGACTCGATTTACTCATATGGGCAACCTTTTGTAAAGTTTCTAATGAGATCTTTTCACTAATATGCCTGCGCACAAAATCTTTTAGATGCAACAATACAACATTGGAAGAAGTACCTATCTCCAATGCCAGCAAAGATTGCTTCTGAAGCAAACGAATCATTATTTCTTTAAAAGCCAAATCCGCAAAAACACTCTTCAACGAATTGGACCCCATCATGATCCGGAAAAACTTATTCAATAATTCGGTAAGCTCTGGTGTATTGTAAAGATGGAAAAGGTCCGGATTAAAGTTCCACTCACCAATCATCTGATGTTTGGGGCTAAACTCATTCAGATAGTTAAGCACTCCGTCAATCTTTTCCTTACTGATTACTAATGCAGTACATTGCGTAGGTCGGTGTATGCTAGCTTCCGGAAAGTCTATAAGCATCTTGGTATTAGCTGGTAAGACCAACATCTGACCAGGGTAATATTCAAAATCTTCCACCTGTCCTATATGCATGACCTTTTTGCCCTGCAACATATTAACCATCACCAGGTCATCAAACTTCAAAGGCACCAGCGTACAAGACTCATAGGTCTCAAAGACATGAAGCTCCATCTCATCCACAGCAAAAGTACGCTTGTTCTCCACAAAAGTGGTGAGTTCCTTTTCCGTGGAAAAAGGCAAGGTTTCCAATAACGCTCCGTCTTTCATCAGCTCTAAGATTTATAATTGGCTATAATCAAATATAACAAAATTCAGCCAAAGAAGAAACGATACGATAGTGCTATGCTTTGACACGAATGTGCTACAGCTCCATAAGCCTCTTCGGTATTTTTGAGTAAATAGATGAACTCAATTAATAAACTTAAAATTATGGGAACTATTCAAAGACCAACGTTTAAGGAACGTTACGACAACTACATAGGAGGCAAGTTCGTCCCTCCGGTATTAGGAAGATACTTTGACAATATCTCTCCGCTGGATGGCAAGGTGTTTACTCAGGCTGCCCATTCTACCAAAGAAGATCTTGAGCTTGCCATAGACGCTGCCGAGAAAGCCTTCGAAAGCTGGAGCAAAACTTCAGCCACAGAGCGCAGCATCATCCTCAACAAGATTGCAGACCGTATCGAAGAAAACTTAGAATATATTGCCGCAGTAGAAACGGTAGACAATGGCAAAGCTATACGCGAAACACTAAATGCCGACATTCCTTTAGCGATAGACCATTTCCGATATTTTGCTAGTGTGATACGTGCTGAAGAAGGGTCTCTGAGTGAACTGGACGCCAATACCGTATCACTTATAGTCCATGAACCTATAGGTGTGGTGGCCCAGATTATTCCTTGGAACTTCCCTATATTAATGGCCGTATGGAAGCTGGCGCCAGCCCTTGCTGCCGGCAATACGGTAGTACTCAAACCCGCCGAAAGTACGCCAACTTCTATTATGGTTTTGATGGAGCTTATAGGAGACCTAATACCTCCAGGTGTGGTGAATATAGTGAATGGATTTGGCGCCGAATTGGGAAGAACATTGGTGACAAATCCTAAGATTGCGAAGGCTGCCTTTACAGGCTCTACAGCCACTGGCCGCCTAGTGATGCAATACGCTACCGAAAACATTATCCCTGTAACCTTAGAGTTAGGGGGTAAATCCCCAAATATCTTCTTCGAATCGGTGATGGCACAAGATGATGAATTCCTTGATAAAGCCTTAGAAGGCGCTGTTTTGTTTGCTCTTAATCAAGGCGAGATCTGTACCTGTCCTTCGCGTCTGTTAGTACAAGAATCTATATACGATAAATTTATCGAAAAGGTGATTGACCGTGTGAAAGCCATCAAGGTAGGAGATCCGCTAGACCCAACAGTCATGATGGGAGCCCAAGCCTCAAAAATTCAAAAAGATAAAATCATGTCCTATATCAAACTTGGAAAAGAAGAAGGTGCTGAAGTGCTAATCGGAGGGGACGAAAATCATGTGGGCCCTGGCTTGGAAGGAGGATACTACATACAACCTACCATATTCAAAGGCCATAACAAAATGCGCATCTTCCAAGAAGAGATTTTCGGTCCGGTATTGGCTGTCACCACTTTCAAAGACGAAAAGGAGGCTATCGAAATTGCCAATGACACCATGTATGGATTAGGCGCTGGTGTATGGACCCGAGATGCACATCAGATTTATACCGTTCCACGTGCCATCAAAGCTGGCCGTGTATGGGTAAACCAATATCACGCTTATCCTGCTGGAGCTCCGTTTGGTGGTTATAAACAATCGGGCATAGGACGTGAAAACCACAAAATGATGCTCGACCATTACAGACAAACAAAAAATATGCTGATTTCATACAGCAAGCAAAAATTGGGATTCTTCTAAAATCACGCTAACTATAGAGGAGGGAAATACCTCCTCTATTTAAATTTTTTGCCTATGATAAAGAGATTAGATGTAACGGAAGAAGCCAAAAGAGTAATCCACCAACTAGCACAACAACACGGTCCTTTGATGTTTTATCAAGCCGGTGGCTGCTGTGAAGGCACACAACCACAATGCTTTGTCAAAGGCAGTTATTTCCCAAGGATGAATGACGCCATGATAGGACTAGCGGAAGGATATGAATTTTGGGTAGACCGTGACCTCTTTGAATACTGGAAGCATGCTCACTTTACCCTTGATGTGGTCGATGGCTTCGGTCCTGGAGGTTTCTCCCTAGAGACTCCGCTGGGAAAAACTTTCAAAGTGCATTACAGATTATTTACGGAAGAAGAACTAAAAGATCTAGAACCCGTAAAAAGAAATGAATAATCGCAAAACAAACCGTCTTCGTAAGAATTACTTCAATTAATATTCAGATTTCACTAAAGCAATTAATCTTCCCCAATACAATACCTCAAAGAGGGAAAACAAAAAATCCTAACCGCATGGGGTTAGGATTTTTTTATGAGGACTAAAGATCCTTAGTCAGCCTTTTTAGGATTGTTTGCAGGTCTGTGCGGGTTAGGCTTGTTATTGTTCGGTCTTTCCTCCTTTGGAGGGCGTGGCAACAAAGCTTTACGCGACAGCTTCATCTTACCTTGCTTGTCGATATCCAATAATTTCACCGTCACTGTATCCCCTTCTTTGTAGATGCCGTCCAATGATTCTAGACGTTTCCAGTCCACTTCGGAGATATGCAACAAACCGTCTTTACCCGGAAGGATTTCCACGAAAGCACCGAAAGCCATTATAGACTTCACTTTACCTTCATAGGTTTCCCCCACCTCTGGTTTGGCAATGATAGCCTTAATACGTTTAGCTGCAGCATCCACTCCCTCCTTGTTGGCAGCAAAGATCTGAACGATACCTTTGTTATCCACCTCTTCGATAGAGATTGAAGTTCCAGTCTCACGCTGAAGCTCTTGGATAATCTTACCACCAGGACCGATAACCGCACCTATAAACTCTCTATCGATAATCATCTGCATGATGCGTGGAGCATGTGGTTTATAATCAGGACGAGGTTCAGCAATAGTTTTCTTCATCTCGTTCAAGATATGAAGACGAGCCTCACGGGCTTGCTCCAACGCCTGTGTCAGCACTTCCCATTTAAGACCGTTGATCTTAAGGTCCATCTGACAACCTACGATACCTTTTTCAGTACCCGTAACCTTGAAGTCCATATCTCCTAGGTGATCTTCATCACCTAAGATATCCGAAAGAATAGCGTAGCGGCCAGTCTTCTCGTCGGTAATCAACCCCATAGCGATACCAGATACCGGAGCTTTCAATTTAACGCCTGCATCCATCAATGCCAGCGTACCGGCACATACTGTAGCCATAGATGAAGAACCATTGGATTCCAAAATATCCGATACTACGCGGATGGTATAAGGATTTTCAGAATCTGGAGGCAACACCTGCTTCAATGAACGCATAGCCAAGTTACCGTGACCGATTTCACGACGGCCAGGACCTCTGTTAGGTCTTACCTCTCCTGTAGAGAAGCTTGGGAAATTATAGTGTAAGATAAACTTGTTGTAACCATGGATGAATGCGCCATCAATCATTTGCTCATCGTCTTTAGCCCCCAAAGTCACCGAAGTCAAAGACTGGGTTTCTCCACGAGTAAAGATTGCCGAGCCGTGTGCTGCAGGAAGATAATCCACTTCCGACCAGATAGGACGTACAGTACGTACATCACGGCCATCTAGGCGGATACCTTCATCAAGAATCAGGTTACGCACAGCGTGATATTGTACGTCGTGATAATATTTCTTCGCCAAGAAGAGTGTTTCTTCATCCACCTCTTCACCTAAGGAAGCGATAATTTCTTCTTCAATAGCGGCAAATTTTTCAGCGCGCTCGTGCTTCGAAGTACCCGATTTCGCTATAGCATATACTCTGTCGTAAGCAGCGTCGTAAATTGCCTTCTCCAGTTCAGGGTTTGAAGGCTCATGATTGAATTCACGTTTCTGTTCTGCTCCTACTAACTTAGCCAATTCCACTTGCGCCGCCACTTGTTTTTTGATAGCCTCGTGCGCAAAGGCAATAGCTTCCACCATCTCGGCTTCAGAAATCTCTTTAGCTTCACCTTCCACCATCACAATATCGGAAGCAGAGCCCGCAACGATAAACTCCAATGTGGAATTGCCTAATTCCGAAAGACGTGGGTTGATAACCAACTTACCGTCAATCTTGGCTACACGAACTTCAGATATAGGACCATTGAATGGTATATCTGACACAGCAATAGCTGCCGATGCCGCCAAACCGGCCAACGCATCCGGCATAATATCTTTGTCCGAAGAAATCAACCATACCATCACCTGTGTGTCGGCGTGGTAGGTCTCAGGGAATAAAGGACGTAAAGCTCTATCTATCAAACGTGAAATCAAAATCTCGTAATCCGACAATTTCGCTTCACGACGTAAAAAACCTCCCGGAATACGGCCTGTCGCCGCATATTTCTCTTGGTAATCTACCGATAGAGGTAAGAAATCTACCCCTGGTTTTGCTTCTTTGGCTGACACTACCGTCGCCAAAAGCATCGTTTCTCCTTGTTTCAACACTACAGAACCGTCGGCTTGCTTAGCCAATTTGCCTGTAGACAACTCGATAGGAGGAACTCCGTCCCCCATTTCAATTGTAACTTTCTTTTCGTTGTAATAACTCATTGTGTACTAATAATGGTGCATTTTCCTCTTTTACTGATGCACTAATTTTTATGACCTCTAAAAATTCTGAACAAATGTACAGATTTTTTATTCTAAAAGTCAGTATTATACAAAAAAAGCCACCCAAAAATTTTGGATGGCTTAATGCTTTTCACTATATAGACTTACTTGATGATATCACGTAAACCTAAAGCCTTGATAATAGCACGGTATCTTTCGATATCTTTTTTGTACAAATAAGCTAATAAAGCACGACGTTTACCTACTAATTTTTGTAACGCACGTTGTGTATTAAAATCTTTTCTGTTTTTCTTCAAGTGCTCTGTCAAGTGAGCAATTCTTTTAGTGAATAAAGCGATCTGCCCTTCTGCAGAACCTGTGTTTGTAGCTGAACCTGCAAATTCTGCAAAGATATTAGCTTTGTACTCTTTACTTAAATACATTTCTTGAATAATATTAAAGCGTTAAAAATTTTATTAATTGCGTGCAAAGTTAAGTATTTTCATTTGAAAATGAAAAGAATTTGAAAATTATCCTACTGATTTTCATGATGTCCTTTACACTTCCTCACTATACTTTGACGTAGATTCCCTTCTTATCCATGAAGAACACTATCACCCACATCACCGCCAAGAAAACCAAAGAATACGCAAAGGATCCGATTTCCGGAATCCCCGGAATCTGCGCACACACATTCTTATAAAACCACGACAGCGGTGTCGTAAATATAGCTTCTCCCTGCTCATTTACCCCGCTCGGAATACGGATTAAGCCGAGACTCTTAGGAAGCAATCCACTCAACACGAAAATGAAAAGCGGGTTCTTTCCAAATACATCAAAGAACTTGGTAAGCTTATTCTTAACTCCTTGCACCTCTATATACCATATCATTCCGCCAATGGTCATAATCCCTAACCCCGTAGTATAGAGCACATAAGAACTTGTCCATTATTTTTTTATTGATAGGAAAACCCAAAGACCAAGTCCAAGCCAATACCAACAAAATAAATCCTGTAACAAAAAGTCCGGAAAGCAATTTGAAATGCGGTTCTTGGGATTGTGGAACTTTCGCCCAAAGCCAATCCACCTCTCCTCTGTTACGGATAAATACCCCTACCAAATAGCCGAAGACTACCTGCACGATAGCAGGAATAGTGCTCATCAACCTTCCGGATCAAAAGGTACTCCCTCTCCTTTATACATATGCGGCACACCTAAAAGCTGCTTGTCGATAGCCGTTCCGAACCATCCCGCCAGAGAATAAGGATCCTCTCCTCCCAAAAAAGCACAAAGTCCCCAATAGCCCAAAAGCAGTACCGCCGAAACATAAATCAACGTTCGAGGCCTACAATAATAAGCTAAGATGGAAGCAAAGAAGTACGCCAAAGCTATGCGCTGCAATACGCCTAAAATACGAACTCCTTTATTCGGATCTACCGAGCTCACCCATTCCCTGAATTGCAAAGAACCGTCGACCCATTGCACAAAAGGAAACCAGTTAAGCCCCAATCCTATCAGAAAAATAAGAATTGATCTTTTTACAACCTTCTTCCAGAATACCGCATCTCCGGACTCTTTTAACCTTGGAATCACAAACGACATCGCATTTCCTACGGCAAACAAGAAAAAAGGAAACACCAAGTCCGTAGGTGTACACCCATGCCACGCGGCATGTTTTAACGGAGCAAACATCGAAGACCATGTTCCCGGATTATTAACCATAATCATTAAGGCTACCGTTGCTCCTCTGAACACATCTAGTGAATAATAGCGTGGTTTCATAAATAGACTGTGAAAAATATTGTTCCGAAGATAAGAAATAAGGAAAGAATTAACGAGAAAGTTCTAGGCTTAAAATGATAAAATCACATAAACATTCACAAAAATTAACTTAAAAACGAAAACTTAATAGAATTTTTTAAAAAGTTTGTTGGTATTTAAATTAATAATTATTTAACTTTACACAACCAATTAGAGCTAGATTATGAGGGACGTTATCCATTCCCAAATATTAAAGTCGATATACTTTGCTCAATCTCAATCTATAGCCGAGATCAGTAATTCCATTGGAAAAAGCATTCCTATAGTAACAAAAGCCGTACAGCAATTATTAAAGGAGAACATAATTTTAACCAACGGATTAAAAGCTTCGACAGGAGGCAGAAGAGCAAACTCCTATATTCTTAATAAAGAAGCCTTTGGAGCTATTCTGTGTATTAACATCAACCGCTATTCCATTCTTTTCTCCTTGTACAATATTGCAAATGAGGAGATAATTAAACCAACAGAAATAGAAATAGACGGCCTTTCGGACGAGGATATTTATAAACATATTATCGAACAAAGTCGCCATATAATAGAAAATTATTCCCAAACGATTTTATGTATAAGTATAACTGCCCCGGGATTTGTAGATTCTCTTTTACGCGTCAACAACTCGTATCCAATAACTTCACCACTTTATAATCTGGCCAATAGGATGCAGGAGGTGTTCGGTACTCCGACTTATATAGAAAATGATTCTTCGGCCATAGCATTGCAGAGAAAAATTTTTCTGATGTCAAAAATCTCAAGCATGTGCTCGTTATCAATCTTACTTGGGGAGTAGGTTTGGGAATTTTGGTGGATAACCAGCTCTTCCGTGGCTCAAACGGATATGCCGGAGAGTTTAGCCATATTCCGTTGGCCAATGAGAGCAAACTGTGTTCCTGTGGTAAGAAAGGATGTATAGAGGTGGAAGCATCATTGGAATCCGCCATAGACTATATAGACGAATGCCTAACCGCCGGAGAAGTGTCCCTGATGTCCCAGAACTTCAACTCCCAGCACAAAACTAGGACATTAAAAAATCTTGTCCGTTCTTATCAGGCGGGAGATCAGCTTAGCATCCATGCCATCAAAAGGATTGGATACATGCTGGGCAAGGGTATCGCCACCCTAATTCATATCCTCAACCCCAATGCTGTTATCATCAGCGGCATTGGAGCTGTATTCGGCCGTATCCTGTTGCCGGAAATACAATCAGCTATTCAGATTTACTGTATCCCACGTCTAGCACAACCCACGACTATAAAAATATCGACAACACCAAATATAGAACCTATTGCGGCTGTTAGCATAGCGATATTACAAAGCAAATCACTAATAAAAACAAAGTATAAATAATTAACAACTATAAAGTCCAAAAAGATATGAGCACTTTGTACAAACACCTTAGTCTTGTAATGATGTTATACTTCATCAGTGTAACATCATTATTTGCACAACAGTCTGTTACAGGGAGAGTAACAGATCAAAACGGCGGGCTTCCCGGCGTGACCATCACGGTAGTCGGGACGAACAGAGCTACCCAATCTACCACTGACGGAAGCTTCACCATACAAGCCAACCGAGGCGAAAGAATTCGGTTTTCCATTGTAGGATATGCACCTAAGGAAGTAGAGGTCAATGGCCCCACCCTTAACGTGGAATTGGAGCAAGATGCCAGCAATATCGACGAAGTAGTCGTAACAGCAATGGGAATAAAGAGAGCTCCAAGGGAACTAGGTTACTCAATGAGTATTGTAAATGCTGAAGAACTTACAAAAACAGGATCTCCAAACTTTGCAGGTGCACTCTACGGAAAAGCTCCTGGTGTGCGTATTTCTGCAGCCCCTGGAGGAGCTACCTCCGGAGTCAATATTAATATCCGTGGAGTGAACTCCATCACAGGAAATTCACAACCATTGGTTATTATTGACGGAGTACCTGTCCGCCAGACCTCTTTTAACAACTCTGATTATTGGAGTGACCAACGAGCAAGAGGTAACGGTCTTGAAGACCTCAACCCAGAAGATATAGAGTCTATCTCCATACTCAAAGGTGCTTCTGCAGCTGCCCTTTATGGATCTGAAGCTTTAAATGGTGTTGTTCTGGTAACCACAAAAAGTGGAAAAGGGAAACAAGGTTTTGCTATAGATTTTAACGCTACTTATACAAATGACAAAATAGCCTATCTCCCTAGATTCCAAAATGTCCGCGGAGCAGGATATGATATTTCTTATGCCGATATAGGTCAAGCGGATGATATGTTTTTTTATTACGATTTGGATGGAGATGGAATAGCAGAGACTAGAGCTCCTGCCAACACAACATTGAACTTTGGTCCTAAATTCGATGGACAGCCTATCTTATCTTGGGACGGTCAAATAAGACCTTATGTCGCGCAAAATGCGTACAACAAATTCTTTAACAACCCGAATAATAGCATTGCTAACTTGGCATTAAGCCACTCTACAGATAAATCAAACATACGCTTCTCATTAACGCGCCAAGATAATGAGATGACATCTCTCGAGTCTTATAACAAAAAAAATATAGCCAATCTAAACAGCTCTTTCAAACTTTGGGACAAGCTAACTACAGATGTGGTAATCAATTACATTAACCAACATACCCACAACAGACCATTCCTTACCGATCGACTAATCAATAATTTCACCGGGATGATCTCTACATTTGACAATCCCGAATGGTATATCAATAAATATAAGACTAGCTTAGGCTATAGATATAGAATTGGTTCAGAAGCAAGTGCAACTCCAGATGAAAATATACGTTACAATGGATATAGAGCCGATGTGTTAGACTATATGTGGAATGTATTAGGAAAACAATATGACGAATATTCTAACAGATTTATAGGTTCATTTACCAACACATGGCAAATTACTTCGGACCTATCTGTAAGAGGACGGTTCTCGGCTGACCTGACCAATATGCGCATTGAAGATAAACATCCTAATGAAGTACCTCTATCTATTGGTAATAGCGGTTATTATGCCTTACAGAACCAAACAGGAAATATTTTCTATACTGACTTGTTAGCAACATATAATAAATCCATTTCCAAAGACCTCAAAATTGGCGCTATGCTGGGATATACTGCCACCAAGTCAGAAAACATCTATATGACCAGCAACACAGATGGAGGATTAAGCGTACGTGATTGGTTCAATATTAACGCGTCTATTAACCAAGCTCGTACCTCCAACAGCAGGGTCAATATGCTTCGTGATGCATTCTTTGGAACCTTAAATTTCAATTTCAGAGATTATTGGTTTGTGGAAGGTACGCTCAGAAGAGAAGCTATTTCAACTATGCACCCTGATAATAACATACTGTACTATCCTTCAGTTAACTCAAGTTTGATTCTTACCGATGCCTTCAATCTTTCATCATTATTCAACTATGCTAAATTAAGAGCTGCCTGGGGTATTGTAGGTAAATATCCAGACCCTTATCAGAGTCCATTGAGTTATACACAAAACTCCTTAGGAAATCAAGGAACGGGAACGGCTGTTCTATACACAACCATTCCTACAAGTTCTTTCGGAAATGAAGGTATTAAACCAGAAAACAAACATGAAATCGAGTTTGGTTTAGAAACCAGAATGCTAAACAACAGATTAGGTATAGATATTACCTATTACAATGGTAAGATTGTAGACCAAATCCTCAACTATTCACTTCCTATTTCCATGGGATCCTCATCTATTTTGGCAAACGTCGGTACATTAAGAAACACAGGTTGGGAATTTGCCATCAATGCAACACCTATTCAACATAGCAACTTCAGATGGAATTCAACTATCAATTTTGCTATGAATAGAAACAAGGTAGAAAAACTTCCTGGAGGGGCAACAACACTATTGCTAAGAGACTATGATGGCGCCGCAGCCCAACTAGTGGCTAACGTAGGTGAGTCCATGGGGGATATCATGGTGCACCCTATTGCGACAGACGCAGCAGGTAATAAAATTGTTCAATCCAACGGTTTATATCAGCTGGATGCTGACAATTGGGTAAAAGCAGGAAATGCTCTTCCTAAAGTGGTAGGTGGATTCATGAATACATTTAACTACAAAAACTTTACTCTTGATGCATTAATTGATTTCCGTTGGGGAGGACACGCTATGCCTACAGGTATAGCTTGGATGGTTAGCCGAGGCTTATTGGAAGAATCATTGAACGCAATGGATGCTGAGCACGGAGGAATTTCCTATTACAGAGATGTTAATGGCAAGGGCGTTGCGTATTCAGGAAACACATGGACCTAACGGCGAAAAAATATATCATGACGGTATGTTGATGGAAGGAGTGCTAGCCGACGGCTCTCCTAATACCAATGTCATTTCTCATGTATTCTATTATGCCAACACCTATAACTGGGGTGGTCCACAATATTCAAATTCAAACTACGGATTATATGTCCAAAAAAATAATTACATAAAAATGCGAGAGTTGTCTCTTGGCTACAAACTTCCTGAGTCTATAACGGCTAAACTGAAAGCTAAGAATCTACATCTTTCTGTATTTGGAAGAAATCTGTTCTTCCTCTATAGAAGCATGAAAGATTTAGATCCAGAGCAAATGACAGGAGGCTCTCACTGGACAAATAATGTAGCAAATGCAGGAACTTCTCCAGCTACAAGAACTTATGGTTTAATGTTACGTGCTAGCTTTTAATTATGAAAATGAGAAAAATAATGATGATAGCAGGACTATGTGCTGCTTCTCTTTCAGTCAATATATCGTGTAAAAAATCCTCTTTTGATGATTGGTATCGTGATCCATCAAAAGTTACGGAAACAACAATTGAAAAACAGTTTGCCGGTCTTCAATATACCTACCGCGAATTGGTVYTACCGACGAATTGGTAGTCCCTACCTATAGAAACTC
>NZ_JXAC01000114.1 GCF_000814685.1 Sphingobacterium sp. T2 | reverse complement strand
TTTCGTTCGCAAGACTTTCCAACGCAAATGGGACCGCGAGCATGCAACTTTTGAGTTAGAAATACCTAATTTCAGCTCCTAAACCAAACTACTCCTCCATCTGTAAAACGCGTAGAGGCATTAGCATACACCGCTGCAGCATCCACCAACTCCAAGAAAGTCTCTATGTTTCCCGAATCCTCCGAAACAATGCATTCCGAATGTTTAGAAGAATATTTTTCAATATGATTTAAAGCTTCGTCCAATCCATCAACCGCTTTTATCGAGCATTTGAAATCCAAAAACTCCCTCCCGAAATCCTCGTCCCGGGCACGGACCAGATAAGGATAGCGAGCCTGTTCAAAAAAGGCGTAAACCTCATCCGACGCAAAGACCTCCACCTTAAAAGGCAGCAAAGGCTCTATCAACTTCTGTATAAAAGGCTGTGCAACTTCTTTATCGACCAACACGGTATCCAATGCATTACATACGGAAGGTCTGGAAGTTTTGGCATTTACCACTACGGCTACAGCCTTATCTAGATCTGCTGTCTTATCTACATAGGTGTGGCACACACCGGCTCCCGTTTCGATGACCGGTACCTTGGCATTATCGCGCACTAAATCGATCAACGCCTGCGACCCACGTGGAATGATAATATCCACATATTGTGTGGCGGTAAGCAGCACATTCACCAACTCCCTGTCGGTAGGGAGTAGCTGAACCAGATGGACATCCGTTCCTTGTTCTTTCAACACCTCTTGAATAAGCCTTACCAAACAGGTGTTGGTATAGATGGCATCCGAGCCACCACGAAGTAAACATACGTTACCAGATTGTATACATAATGCTGCAACATCAATGGTCACATTAGGACGCGCTTCATAGATTACTCCCACCACGCCTAATGCTACCGTTTTCTTAACAATCTCCAGTCCATTGTCCAGCGTTTTAGAAGAGAGGACCACACCTGTAGGATCCGGTAGATTGGCGATGTCAAGCACGCTGTTGGACAAAGCCACAATACGCTCCTTGGTCAACAACAACCTGTCATATTTAGCATCACTTGGATCCATACGGTCCAAATCCTTCTTATTTTCCTCAAGGATAAGGTCTATGTTGTCTAAGAGTTTTTCCGAAATTCCTATTAAAATTGCCTGCTTGTCTTTTAACGGCAAGCGCTGTATGATCTTCTTAGCTCCTTGTGCCGCGATGAGCTGTGATTGTATTCCTGACATTGCTCTTCCTCCTATTCTTATATAAGCACAATATCATCTGCATGTGCTATCTCCACATTTTTGGTTCTATGATTTGCCTGTAGGGTTAATGAGTCTACCTTGGATTTGGCTACCGCATGGATTGTACCATCCTGGTCGGCGATATGAAACACTTCACCGACCTCAAAATGTTCTACAATATCCACTACCCCTACTGCCAACAGGCTTTTACGACTTTTCAAGGCTGCAAGAGCACCCTTATCTACGGTTACCAGTCCCTTAATCAAGCTACCACTGGCCATCCATTTTCTTCGGGAAGGTACCTTGATGGGTTGTGCTCGGCATATCGTTCCCACCTCTCCCTTCACGGCCTTAATAATATGGTCATCTCCATCCATATTGAAGATAACCACCTCTATTCCCATTTGGGTGGCAAGACGGGCAAAATTCAGCTTAGATGTCATACCACCCAAACCTACCGATGACTTATCCTTACGTGCTAAAGACAATATATTTTTATCTATCTCTTGAATCTCACGGATAACGGTACCTTTTTCGTCCAATACGCCAGGAACAGTAGTACAGAACAGCAACTTGCTGGCACCAAAACCCGTAGCTATCAAAGTAGCTAACTCATCATTATCCGAGAATTTAAGCTCTTTGTTACTTACCACATCATTTTCATTGGCGATAGGAATAATATTATTTTTCCATAAGGTCTCATAGGTATTTTTCAATTGTAAAAACTGTTCCCTGTTCGAAAAATGATGTCTTTCACATAGGCTCTGTGCTAATGCTATGCGGAAGGGCTTGAAATAAGTAGCGTATTTTAATACCAACAAAGGATTTCCTATGGCCGCGGCAGCCTTACGTTGCTCCAAAGTTCCTTTATATTTAGGAATAAACTTTTTTCCGGCAGCCACCGCTCCCGAAGAAACAATCACAATATTGTATTGCTTTTGAAGGCAGAAATCTGCCGCGCAATCTCTAGGATTATACGTTCATCAATCTCTCCATCCGACGTAACGGACGCCGAACCGAATTTCACTACTAAAATTCCCTTCTTCATTAACACTTTATCAAATAAAATAATAAATCATTATCAAAGACGTAAACATAAGAATTGTACGTTAGAAAAAGAATAAATGCTATTTAATTTTTAATTTAGCCTATATTTTCGGAACGTATTTTGCAGTCATACCTTTAACAACCAATGCGTTATGAAAGTAATTATTACCGTATTAAGCATCCTGTCATTATCAGCTTGCCAAAACAACAAAACTCAATCTATTGCCTCCAACGATGTGAAACCACAAGATTCCATACAGAATATTGGAGGTCAAACAGATGAACATGGCTGCTATATAGCGGCAGGTTACACTTGGTCTCAGCTGAAAAACGATTGTATTCGGTTGTTTGAAGATGGTATAGCTCTGGAAAATTTAAATACAACAGACACCTATCACACGGCAGCATATCTTATCATAGACAGCTTGCAGAAAAAAGCTGAAAATCTTCGTACCATCTTCGCATGAAAGTATCCTCCTTACTCAACAAAACGATTCTACATTTTCCAATGGAACATTCCTTTTGGCAAAAGAGAATTTTTGTTGGACGATAAGCATGAAAAATACCAAGCTTTATCAAGAAAGAAAATAAAAAGCCCCTGAAAGGGGCTTCTTTTATCCAAATCTTTCTTTATAGGCTGCTTCCAAGGCGAACATTTCATCGCGCAGCTTAGCTGCTTCCAAGAAGTCCATATCTTTAGCGGCCTTTTCCATCCGTTTACGTACGGTTTCTATAGACTTTTTCAGATCCTTCTCACTCATATATTCAATCAAAGGATCTGCCGCCACCGCAGCTGTAATATCCGGCTCTACATATACTTTAGGCTCTCCTGGCTTGTAGTCCGCCACGGACGTTTGTTCCAAAATCTCCTCACGCGACTTACCTACAGTCCTTGGATGATACCATGTTCAAGGTTATACGCGATTTGCTTTTCTCGACGACGGTTGGTTTCGTCGATTGTCACGCGCATGCTATCTGTAATCTTGTCGGCATACATGATTACACGGCCTTTGTCATTACGCGCAGCACGTCCTATAGTCTGTATCAAAGAGCGCTCCGAACGTAAAAATCCTTCCTTATCAGCATCAAGGATAGCAACCAATGTCACTTCCGGCAGATCAAGACCTTCACGCAACAGGTTAACTCCCACCAATACGTCGAATTCACCCAGTCGCAACCCTCTCAGGATTTCCACTCGGTCTAATGTTTTCACTTCCGAGTGGATATACCTAACTTTGATATTTAGTCTTGACATATATTTGGTAAGTTCTTCAGCCATACGCTTGGTAAGCGTAGTGGCAAGCACCCGTCCTCCCTCCTTGATGGTCTTATCCACTTCTTCAAGGAAGTCGTCCACCTGATTGATTGCCGGCCGAACCTCAATGACAGGATCCAGAAGTCCTGTGGGACGTATAACCTGCTCTATCACAACTCCTCCCGTCTTTTCCAACTCATAATCTCCCGGTGTGGCGGACACATATATAGTCTGGTTTGTCAGTGACTCAAATTCGGAAAAGTTTAGCGGCCGATTGTCCAGTGCTGCCGGTAGACGGAAGCCGTATTCCACCAAGGCCACCTTACGGGATCTGTCTCCACCATACATTGCCCTCAGCTGCGGCAGGGTGACATGACTTTCATCAATAACAAGCAAGAAGTCATCCGGGAAATAGTCCAACAAGCAGAAGGGACGCATCCCCGGCTTTCGGCCGTCAAAGAAGCGAGAATAGTTCTCTATTCCCGAACAATAGCCCAGTTCGCGCAACATCTCCAAATCATAATTTACACGTTCTTCAAGCCTTTTGGCTTCCAACATTTTGCCTTCCTCTTCGAGTTGCTGCTTGCGCATGACCAACTCCTCTTGGATAGCCCATAGTGACTGCGTAAATTTCTCTTTTGGTGTCACGAAAAGATTCGCCGGAAACAATGAAAGTGCTTCATGCTTTAATATTGTCTTTCCACTTACTGGATCGATTTCCGATAGCTCATCTATTTCATCACCAAAGAATGATACCCGATATGCCGTATCCAAATATGCAGGAAATATATCCACTGTATCCCCCTTCACTCGGAAGTTACCCCGCTTAAAGTCTGCCGTGGTCCGAGAGTACAAGATTTCAACCAGTCTATGTAGAAATGCATTGCGTGAGATTCGTGTCCCCACTCCAAAGCGAAAGACCGATCGCGAAAAATCTTCCGGATTACCCATACCATATATGCAAGAAACCGAAGACACGACAATGACATCTCTCCTACCCGACATCAGCGCCGATGTCGTGGCAAGGCGTAACTTCTCGATCTCGTCGTTTATCGCCAAGTTCCTTTTCTATATATGTTATTTGTCGAAGGGATAAATGCTTCTGGCTGATAATCGTAATACGACACAAAGTAGTTTACCGAATTCTTTGGGAAAAACTGTTTAAACTCACCATACAGCTGAGCAGCCAACGTCTTGTTGTGACTT
>NZ_JXAC01000113.1 GCF_000814685.1 Sphingobacterium sp. T2 | reverse complement strand
GAAAGAAGTTCGATTTTTTTCTTTCCATCTAATTGCTTKGTATTGTTRTCGTTTTAATTGTTTTGTAACTGAATTTTTAGTTTCCTTCTTACATATTCCAATCCCTTTTGTCGAACCGGATATTAAGTTATCAATATCCTTTTTGGCTTCTTGAATTTTCAGAATTAACTCCCAATCATTTTTTTCCGTTTTTTTCAATTCTAAAGCCTCAAATTGAGGTTGAATTTCACTGAGTTTTTGTTGTACTTCCTGAAACTGAGTTTCTAATTTTTTCAAAGTTTCCAATTCCCGTATTTCTTCCTCGGATTTAGCATGGTAATCCAAGGTTGCCCTGTTCTGTGTTTTGAGAATTTGGGCAAATAAGGTTTGCACATGTTCAAATTCCTCCAATTTTTTCTCTACCGCATTTATGGATTCCTGTTGAGATTCCATCTCGGTGAGGCTTTTTTTCTTGTTTTGAAGTGTTTCAAATTCAGCTTTTAAAGTTTTTAATTGCTGAAATCTTTCCGATTTCAAATCGAATTCTTCCTTGGTAGAATCAAATGCCTTTTTCGCCTCTGTCAACTGTTTTTTTTGAGCTTGAATTTCCTCTTCTGAAACCGCTTCAAATCCTACCAATTGACCTTGTAACTGGTTTAATTTGGTCTTGTTTTCGGAACTTAATGCACTGACCTTGTCGTATAAATCGTATTGATGAAGGTTAAAAATCTCCATCATCATTTGGGTACGGTCTTTTTCCCCTAATTCCAAAAATTCCTTGAATTGACCTTGAGGAATGATAATAGTTCGTTTGAAATTTTCGTAACTCAAACCAATAATGGGTTCTACGTTGGTTGATTCCAAAGGAATCCATGCGTTATTTTTCCATTCGTATAAATTAGCCATAGGCGTATTTACATCCTCAAATCTTTTGGAATTTCGTTTGAATTCACGCGTAGCTTTAAACAAACGGTCTTCATGATTTTTGAATTTCCAATTCGTATATAGAAACGATTGGATTTCAGGTTCATCATATTGTAAGTTCGCTTGTCACGAGAGTTTAATCTTTCAGTTTCTCCATATAAAGCATAGGTAATGGCTTCCAAAATGGAAGATTTTCCAGACCCTACCGAACCGAAAATACCGAATAACCCGGCATCGGTTAATTGCGTAAAATCAATAGTTTGGCGTTCCTGATACGAATAAATTCCTTCTATGGTTAATTGAATGGGAAGCATGGTTTAGGCATTTAGAATTTCGTTAAACAAATTCATGATTTCTTCATTCGGTTCTTGACCTCCGTTTTTGGATTTAAAATAATCTCGAAATAATTCACGACGATCTTTGTTTAGGTTAATTTCCTGCACATCTTCTGAACCTTGATTTTGATTTTTGACTTTGGGAATTAAGTGGATAATACCCTGGTGGGTTTGATAAAGCGCTTTGCGGTCTTCGGCTTTCATAAAGGTATCGGATTCCAGCGTCAATTCTACCAAAGCATTTTGATTTTCGGAAAGCCAATTCAAAGCCGATTCTAAGTTTGAGAAAGTTTTGCGATGCAAAGGCTTGCCCGATTTCAATTCGACTTTTTCAAAAGAAAGATTTCGATTTTCATCCACCGAAATCAAAGAAACGTATTTCTTTTGTCCGGCTTCGCTAAAGCTGTAGCAAAGGGGAGAAGAGGAATAAATCACGGGTTTTTCAACCGTTCCTATATTTCGGAAACCGTGTAGGTGTCCCAATGCGGTATATTGAATTTGAGGTGGAATGGCATCGGAATAAATCATATCGGCATTCCCGATTTTAATTGGTTTTTCACCTTCGGGCTCTTCCAAAATTTCTCCTCCTCTTTTGTTCATGTATAAATGCGCCATAAGAAGATTAACCCCTTTATCGTCGCAATAAGTATCGGCTAAATTTTTCCAGTTTTCGGCTAAAACTGCATTCAATTCATCTTCTCTATTTTCGCCCAAAAATTGTTTTAAACGAATTTCGTTGGCATAAGGAGTATGCAAAATTCGAACAGGCATAGGAGAGGAATTCAGTTGAATTTCTAGGAATCCCTTTTCGGATTTCGTGATTCGGAAGTTTTCCAATGCGTATTCCTGCACTTTTTGGTTGGGATATCCAATGAGAATGATTCCGCATTCACGGGCCAAAGGATCCGGTGCATCGATGAAGCTTGGAGAATCGTGGTTTCCGGCAATGGCAATTACCGGTCGTTTTCCGTTTTTGGCCAGTCGTTTTACAGTCTTGTAAAACAAATCAATGGCTTCTGTACTGGGATGGAAAGCGTCAAATAAATCGCCCGCTACCAAAACCAAATCAACGTTTTGTTCATCGGCAATCGAAATGATTTCGTTCATTACTATGATTTGCTCCTCCAAACGGGAAAAATTGTCCAATCGTTTTCCCAAATGCCAGTCTGCAGTATGTAGAATTTTCATTCCTTGATCATGTTTTATGCGAGTATAAAATTACATAAAGGATTGTGGATCCCAGGTTATTTGTAAGAAAATCCTTACAGATTATATTTTTTTAAAAGGGTAGTTTGTTTTTTTTACGGGAAATTTAGAATTAACTGCTATCTTTGCCACAAGATAGTTCAATAACTAACAACTAAATATTATGAAATATAAATTTTTATCCTTCTTATTGTCAATGGTCGTTGGTTCGATGGCATTTGCTAATGAGCCTGTAGAGAAATATCCTCGTTACAGAGGCTATTATTCCTTTGAGACGTGGTTCGCTTCAGCGAATGCTGGTGCTCAAGTATTTATGGGAGACCATGATAAACAAGAAAACTTTGGCAAGCGTATAACTCCTACTATAAGTGTTAGTGTAGGTAAATGGTTGAATCCTAGTTTTGGTGTGAGAGGATCTATTAATGGAGGTCAGATTGTTGGTTTGACACAAACAAAAGCTTTGGCCTCAAGTGATAAAATGATTATTGATGCTCCTCACTACTTGTACAGACAAAAGATTAACTATATACATGCTCATGCCGATTTGATGTTCCATTGGAGTAACGATGCATATGATGTAAACTTAAACCGTACCTATAACCTAATACCTTATGCAGGTATCGGTATTATGGCTGGTTTAAATAAGCAAAAAGAAACTAAGTTTAGTCCTAATTTAGGTGTTATCCAAACAATCCGTTTGACGGATAAATGGGACTTAAATCTTGATATAATGGGTAATATCGTTGGAGATGCCTTCGATGGTGAAAAGGGTGGAAATAAATTTGAAGGTAGAGTGGCTGCAACTGTAGGTTTTACTTATAACTTCAGATAAGGAATATAATATATAATACAGGAAGGTCAAAGTATAACACTTTGACCTTTTTTTTTTGGACATAGATTGCTAACAACAGTTTTTGCTTAGATTTATGGAAGAATTGCTTATTTGATAACACATACGATCCTTTCTTAACATAATATGAAAGATTTTTTTAAAGATTTATATGCTTATAATTACCATTCTAACCAACAGCTTTGCGAGGATTTTGAGAAGAAAGGAAGTTTGCTTCCTTCGAAGGCTATTACATTATTTTCTCATATCCTGAACGCCCATCATATCTGGATTAAGAGAATGAGTGGTTTTCAGCCCGATTATGGGGTATGGCAAGAACATAATATGGATACTTTTAAAACTGTAGATACAGTGAATTATGATGCGTCCATTCATATTATTGAACAGTCGGACTTAAATACTATCGTATATTATAATAATACCAAAGGCGAGGCCTTTCAGAATACTGTTAGAGATATTTTATTTCATGTCATCAACCACTCCACCTATCATCGTGCACAGATAGCTACGGAATTTAGGAAATATGGTCTTGAACCTATAATGACGGATTATATTTTTTACAGAAGGTAGTGTCTTAACAATGTAGTAAAAGATTTTTATGAATGAATTAAACAAGGGGCTGGTTTAAATGTTTTTGATGAAGGCGCTGGCATGGTCATAATATGACTATGATGAAAGGATATAGGATATCACCTGTGTTGATCTTTTTTCTAACATGTCCGTCTAAGGACAACAATCTTCTAAAAATCAGCCTTCAATAGTAAGGTCAAAAGATACAGATATGGACAAGCAGAAAATCACCCCGTGTTTGTGGGTAGAAAAGGACGCCCGAGCGGTAGTAGATTATTATCTCTCTATTTTCAGAGATGGAAAGCTAAAGGAATATCATCGCTATGATAATTCGCCAGAAGCTAAAGAAATAGGAGGGCAGGATAGCTTTGAAACAGCAGTCATGGAAATAGGAGGAGTGGAGTTCAGCATTTTGGCCGCAGGTCCATTTTTCCAGTTTAATGAGTCTATTTCCTTTGTTATCAACTGTAAAAATCAGGAGGAAGTAGACTATTATTGGGAGGCATTGACAGCCGATGGAGGAGAAGAAGGTTCTTGTGGATGGCTTAAGGACAAGTATGGTCTATCGTGGCAGGTGGTGCCGGAAGAGTATTATGCGTTGATAAATAGTCCGGATCCTGTTGTACGTGAGAAAGCTATGCGTAATACTATGCACCAAAAGAAAATTATACTTTTCGAACTTCAGTAAAGACTTTGCTAGCTACTAGCAGAGTTTTGTAGATTATAAAGAACCCAGTTGTGTTTTTGCTGCCTTTATATGGTTGTCGTCTTGGATGGATATGGCGAAAAATCCATAAGCTAAAGGTGCCGCTGCCGCTCTTTCGACCGCTTGATCGTAAAGGGCGTCCCAAATTAGTCCTCCCTGCTGCTGATAAGCTGTGATTAAAGATTTAAGGCTTTGTTCACCAAAGACTGTTAGATGTCCCGAAAAGTCTTGAGCAATGTCACTGACATGGGCGGTAGTCCAATCTATTACTCCGGAAATTTTTCCGTTAGGAAAGATCAAAATATGGCCTGCATAGAGGTCGCCGTGGATAAATCGGTTGAATGTAGGCCACAATCTGTCGTTGTCAAGCCATTGCAGATATCTTTTTTCCAATTCTTGATTTATGCCCAATTCGGATTTGACAAGAGCTAATCTGTCGGAGATTTCTTTTCTACTTTGATCGGGAGTTAGAACTTTCAGCTGTCGTTTTTCCACTTCTTCGACAGGGATAGAATGTATCTCTACCAATATTTTGGCTAGAGAGTCCATATAGCATTCACTATTTTTGTCCATATGCCAAGTTACTTCGTAGCTCACAGGGTCGTATGTTAGGGCTGGCTTTCCTTCTAATAGAGGATAAGCAATGAGTTCATCGGTGGCTATTTTCCAATCCGGTACTAGTATGGATAAATATTGCGATACAAGTTCAAGTATATTTTTTTCTGTTCTGATCTGGTCTATTAGATTCTTTCTTCTTGGAAGTCGTAAAACCCATTGTTGACCGTTTCGATCTTTAGCAAAGCCAACTTGAAAATCTATTCCCATGTTATTGAATGACATTTCTTCATTCAATAATAATCCATGTTTTTCTGCTATTTCAATTATTTCTTTAGTTTTCATTATTGTCTATTGTTTTGTTGTTTCCTAATTGCATAAGTGTTGGGAAGGTGAATGCAGCAAGTCCTAACACGATGGCCAACAGTCCACAGATGATGAAGGTTTGGTTAATGCCTATGGTATCTACAATCCAGCCGGTAAATAATAGTCCTATCAGACTAGGCAAAATAGCTAAGCTGAAATAAAGGGAGAATACACGTCCCAATTTTTCGGGAACTACTTCTATCTGAACAATGGCAGTAAAACAGCCATTGAAAACGGAAAGACTTAAGCCTCCCACGATAGTTATTATTACAAAAATGATAAAGGCTTCTTCGGGTAGTAAACCGCTAGCCAATAATGTGAGCCCCAACAAGGTATACATAGTATTGATTAGTATTACCTTGCTGCTTTCAAATTTGAAGACACTAAGAATGCCTCCACCTATCAACATACCGCTTCCCCAAGCTACTTCTATGAGACCCATTTCCCATTTTCCACCACCATAATGTCCTGTTGTAAGCAAGGGAAACATGATGGCGGCAGGCATGACCACCAAAGTGATGGCCATGGCAAAAAAGAAGAGCAGGCTCAGTCCTCTATTTTGAGATACGGTTCGTAATCCTTCTTTTAAATCGTATAATACAGTAAGAAGAGAGCCCTTATTTTGTTCAACAAGGTTAGGAATACGTACCAACAATAATGAAGTAATAGCCAATACAGCGCCTATTATATCCAGATATAGCACTTCGGATATAGGGAAGGAGGCTATCGCTAGTGTACCTATTGCAGGACCAGCAATGCTCGTTACGGATTGTATAATTTGATTTATGCCGGCTACGCGAATCAATTCGTTTTGAGGAACGATAAGGGGCGCGATGGCTTGCAGTGCTGGTGTATGAAAGGCATTACCGACGGAACGTAAACCCAATAAAATATAAATCCAAAAAAGATTGATAGCCCCGTTTTTTAATACTACAAGAATGACGAATGTACATACCGCTATGAATGCATCCGACAGCATCATCACATTTTTGCGGTTTAGTCTGTCTATATATACGCCTGCTATAGGTCCGATGATGGCTTGTGGCAATATACTTGCTATACCCGCATAGGCTAATACCTGAGCAGACTTATACTCCAAACTTAACCAAATAATAATAGCAAATTGGACAGCATAACTCGACAACATGGATACAAACTGTCCACTCCAAATAAATAAATAGGTTCTAAACCATTTCGGCTTTCCCATACATTAATAATATTTTAAAGTGAAAATAATACATGAGAAAGGTAAAACACCAATAATGTGCTACCCAGTAAAGAATAAGATCCTTGGTAAGAAGGCGGATCTTAGAAGTTAAACCAAATTCGTGAGATTAGCATAACCGTATGTGTTAGTGTTACAAATATAAAAATATTTTACTAGTAGTATAATTTAAATGAAAAAAGAATTAATCGAGACAAAGCTTTGTTGGTTTATTCCAAAACAATGAATTTTATTGAATTATTAGCTATTTTTAAATTAGTAAATAATTCCAAATCAATTATTAATCTACGTTATGAAAGCAATGCATCTACTTATCTTTTTTTTGATAGGACTACTGTCACCGGTACGTGCTCAAAAAGTATCCGGTGAGGTGGTTGGAAAATGGGATGTTTGGATTCCAGGGGCAGTCACTTATGTGGCCACGACAGACAACCGGGCTCAGATGGTGTACCAACCCGGTGCAGCCATGAACACATTAACAATCCAAGCTAATGGGCAATACACTTGGGGCGATCATACCGGTACGGTGGAAATCGTAAAGCCTTGGTATGCGCAAGTGGGGGTGACCTATTACCGTATTTCCGATCTACGGAAGAATACATACGATTTTTGGTATAAAGAAGAGACAGATCAACTGATTTTGCTGTTCGGAGAAGTGGGAGGTCATGCCGCAACGGGTACGCGCATAGGAGAAAAGCAGGTAATATCCTCTTCGAAGGATATGAAAGAAAATCAGGAGCCTATCCCGGCGGACTTTAAAATTGGTCAGGAAGTGTTGGTGGAATGGTCCGGCAGCTGGTATGATGCCAAAATCTTAGAGTATAAGGACGGGCATTTTAAGATCCATTACATAGGTTGGGGAAGCACTTGGGATGAATGGGTGAAACCCAGCCGTATCAAGCCCAAGGCAACTAAGAAATAAAATGTTAAATAAAACCTGATAATTTGAGGAGCTTCTCTGCAAGAGGAAGCTCCTTAATTTTATTTTAAAGGATGTTGTACCCCCGAAAAAGTCATCTTGACAGGAATAATTTTTCCATCCTTATCGAATTTCAATTCGTCAATGCATGTTACTCTTTCATGAGCCTCTTTTTTACCCAAAGGTCTTCGATGATAGACAATGAAGTATTTGTCCTCGTTTGGAATTTTTATAACAGAATGATGTCCCGCACCTGTGGCGATCTGAGGATCCTGTTCTAATATAGTGCCAATACGTTCAAATGGGCCTAAAGGATTGTCGGCGATAGCGTAAGCTACTTTGTAATCTGGTCCTGTCCAACCACCTTCGGACCACATGAAATAATATTTGCCGTCTTTCATGAACATAAAAGGTCCTTCGACATAGCTTTGTGGCGTGATCTCTTTGTAATAGGATCCATCCTCAAAAGGTAGTAATCGAGTAAAGTCAGAGCTGAGTTTCACCACGTTACAATGTCTCCAACCCCCGTAATACATATAAAAAGTTCCGTCTTTATCTTTGAAAACAAATTGATCTATGGGTTGAGCTCCATTGACGATATCATTTATTAAAGGTTTGCCTAACAAATCTTTATATGGACCTTCAGGTTTGTCGGCTACTGCAACACCAATTCCCCCAACTTCTCCCTGGTGTACATCATTTGCGGCAAAAAAGAAGTAATATTTGCCGTTGTTTTCTATCACTGAGGGTGCCACATGGCTCTTTTTGCCCATTTAACTTCCGCAGTATCTAATATGTTACTATGCTTAGTCCAGTTTACTAAATCTTTGGAGGAAAAAGCATCAAATTTGACCTGTTGATTATAGGGAGCAGAATAGGTCGGAAATATCCAATAAGTGTTGTTATATACGATAGCTTCCGGATCTGCATAATAGCCTGGAAATACAGGATTTTGCTGGCTAAAAGCTTTTAGTGAAAGAAATAGGAATAACGATAGTATATACGATTGTTTCATAAGTTGATGGATTGGTTAATAGTTTATGTTTATAAATATACCATTTAAAAAGCAAAGGGTAAAAAAAAAGCCCGACTATGGTCGAGCTTTGAGTACCTAGGGCGGGAATCGAACCCGCACTCGCTTTAGGGCGAACAGGATTTTAAGTCCTGCGTGTCTACCAGTTCCACCACCTAGCGACACTGGAGCGAAAGACGAGATTCGAACTCGCGACCCCAACCTTGGCAAGGTTGTGCTCTACCAACTGAGCTACTTTCGCTTATATTGTCTTTCAAAAGTTAGAGGATATCGCATCCTTCCGTTTTGATGATGCAAATATAGAGCTATAATCCAGTTTTGCCAAATGTTTTTGAAAATAAAATAGCACTTTTTATTAAGGTACAATACATTTATTTGATTATCAAGGAGAATAAATTTTCTATAAAAATAGCCTACCTTAATAGCAGGCTATTTTATTTTGGTATATTCATTTCTATTGAAGTAAGCCGGCGCGGCGCAACAGCGCGTCAACCTGTGGCTCTTTACCACGGAATTGCTTGTACAGTTTCATAGGATGTTCCGTACCTCCTTTGGACAAGATGTTATCCTTGAATTTGGTTGCTACCTCTTTGTTGAAGATGCCGTTCTCTTTAAAATATTCGAAAGCATCGGCATCTAATACTTCGGCCCATTTGTAGCTGTAATAGCCGGAAGAATATCCACCGTTAAAGATATGTGAAAAGGAGGTGCTCATGGCATTGTCCTCAACATCCGGATAGAGCTGGGTAGAGGCAAATTGTTCCTTCTCAAAAGCTTTTAGGTCCGTAACGGATGAAGGATCTTTACCATGCCATCCCATGTCGAGAAGTCCAAAACTAAGCTGACGTAGAGTGGCCATGCCTTCCATAAAGGTTGCCGACTCTTTGATTTTTCTTACTAAATCCATAGGGATACTATCCCCAGTTTCGTAGTGTCTTGCAAAAAGTGTCAGAGCCTCTACTTCATAACACCAATTTTCCATGATCTGACTTGGTAGTTCCACAAAATCCCAATAAACGGAGGTGCCCGAAAGGTTAGGGTAGGTGCTGTTGGCCAGCATGCCGTGCAGGGCATGGCCAAACTCGTGGAATAAGGTGGTAACTTCGTTGAAGGTTAGTAAAGAAGGTTTTGTATCCGTAGGGGGTGTGAAGTTACACACAATAGATACGTGAGGACGTTCGTTGATACCATCTTTGATATATTGAGGTTTGAACGATGTCATCCATGCACCTTGACGTTTACCCTTGCGCGGGAAAAAGTCAGCATAAAACACAGCCACCAAATTTTTGTTTTCGTTCTTTAACTTCAAAGGTCCGTACATCGGGATGGTATTTATCGATATTATCAACCTCATTGAACTGTAAGCCGTAGAGTTTGTTGGCTACCATAAACACTCCCGCAAGCACATTTTCCAGTTTAAAGTAAGGTTTCAGCAGTTCGTCATCCAGTTGGAATTTCTGCTGTTTTAGCTTTTCGGAGTAATAGGCTCCGTCCCACTTTTGCAACTGATCTAAGCCGTCTCGTTGTTGGGCAAAGGCTGTTAGCTCTTCAAACTCTTTCCATGCTGCGGGCTTAGCCTTCTCCAGTAAGTCGTTGAGGAAATTCCATACTTTGGTCGGAGATTCAGCCATACGTTCTTCCAAAACAAAATCGGCATGTGTAGCATAACCCAACAGCTGCGCACGCTGATGACGCAATCGGACAATCTCGAGGACTATAGCCTCATTGTTGTTGGCATTGTTCTGAAAACCTTTTCTTCCTGCGGCCAGCGTTATTTCCTTTCGTAGTTCCCTATTATCCGCATATGTGACAAAAGGAATATAGCTAGGATAATCCAAGGTGAAAATCCATCCATCTTTCCCTTCCGCTTTTGCGAGAGCTGCTGCTGCTTCGATAACACTTTCAGGCAATCCGGAAAGATCTTGGATATCCGTAATATGGAGACGGTAGGCATTGTTGTCTGCCAGTACATTTTCCCCAAACTTGAGTTTGAGCACCGACAGGCGGGCGTCTATCTCACGGAGCTGAGCCTTTTGCTCTTCATTAAGAAGAGCCCCGTTGCGGGTGAATGTTTTGTAGGATTTCTCCAACAGTGTTTTTTGCTCTTCATTGAGAGGAAGGGAGTCTTTCTGTTCATATACCGCTTTTATGCGGGCAAACAGCTCCGCATTCAGGTTGATGTCGTTGGCTAAGGCAGAAAGTTTAGGTGCTACCTCTTGTGCTATCTTTTCAAGTTCTTCGTTGGTATCCGCAGCGTGGAGATTAAAGAAGATATTACTTATGCGGTCTAAAGTCATTCCCGAGAAGGCTAGAGCTTCTACCGTATTTTCGAACGTTGGCGCTTCAGGATTATTTACGATGGCGTCGATCTCTTTTTTTGTCAAGGCAATACCTTCTTCAAAAGCGGGAAGGTAATCCTTCTCCGTAATCTTGGAAAAAGGTGCAGTATCGTATGCTGTGTTGAATTTTTCTGTGAGTATTCCCATGTAGATAAAGCTATAAATATTTCATAAAATATAAATCACAATTAAGTAAAGAGTATTAAACAAAAAATCCCTAAACAGATACGTTTAGGGATTTTATCGTACGACATCTAAAACTATTGGATTGGTGCAGGAGCTTCCTCATCGAAAAGAGGAAACTCTTTGATGATGTTGTACCAAGAGATAATTTTTTTGATATCCGAAATGTAAACTCTCGATTCATCATGACCTGGAGCTACTTCTCGGAAGAAGTTACGTAACTCTTCGTTTCTAGCAGTTTTAGGGTCAGGGGTGTTACCACCATTGGCTTTAATGGTTTCCAACACATCTAAAAGACGAATTTCATCTTCTTCGCCATAGATGGTGATGTCTTCCAATGTAGCCATTTTGGTAGTGTTTAGATTTACTACCGTCTTAATTTTAGCCTTATCCAAAGATTCCAAGATAAAGCCAGCTCTGTTTTGTCCGATTAATTTGTATAATCCCGGTTTACCGGTTACCGATACTAAAGCTCTTAAGTTCATTATGTTTTATGATGATTAGTCTTCAATAATTTCTACAGCTAATATTCTGTCACCCTGACGGATATCGTCGATGACGTCCACGTTTTCTACCACTTTGCCGAAGCAAGTATGATGACGGTCGAGGTGAGCTGTATTCTGACGGTTGTGGCAGATGAAGAACTGAGAACCTCCGGTATTTCTTCCGGCGTGAGCCATAGACAACACACCACGATCGTGGTATTGGTTGTCGCCATCCAATTCACAGTCGATTTTATAGCCCGGACCACCAGTTCCAGGAATTCCTCGTAGCACCCTCACGGCTGTTAGGACATCCTCCTTGGATCACAAAGTCAGGGATAACACGGTGGAAAGCTAGTCCGTCATAAAAACCTTCCTTAGCTAATTTGATAAAGTTGGCTACTGTATTTGGAGCGTCGGCTGTATAAAACTCTACAGTCATGTCGCCTTTTTCTGTTCTTAATAATCGCTTTACTCATTACTAAATAAATTTTGTAGGCTACAAATATAGTATTTTTATATAAAGAAAGGTCTTCAAAAGACGGAAGAGCTTAGGAAATGTTGGACGTAGGCCGGGAATTTTGTAAATTCAATTTTACCAATTATTTACTTTTTTTCGTTAGCTTTTCTATGAATAAGTTAGTAATCAGAGAGTGGTCGGCGGCGGACCGCCCACGCGAAAAGCTTATGGAACAAGGGCGACGGGCTTTGACCGATGCTGAGCTGCTGGCGATACTTATAGGTTCCGGCTCTGCGGAGGAAACAGCCGTAGAACTGTGCCGTCGTATCTTGAAAGATGTAAATAACAGCTTGGACCGCTTGTCAAAACTGGAAGTAAAAGATCTTTGTACTTACAAAGGGATAGGTGAGGCGAAAGCTATCACCATCATTGCCGCTTTGGAGCTTGGCAGAAGAAGGAAAGAGGAAGCTTTGACCGAGCGTCCTGTGCTCAACAGCAGTAAGCGTGTGTATGAGTATTTCCGGGCCAAACTGCAAGACCTTCCTCACGAAGAGTTTTGGGTAATATATCTCAACACTGCATGTAAGGTTGTTGAAAGTCAACTTATCGGAAGAGGAGGAAATGACTTTACACCTGTAGATGTACGCGTAATCTTACGATATGCTTTGCAGTGTAATGCACATTCCATGATTCTGGTGCATAATCACCCTTCCGGCTCCTTACAGCCTAGTCAAGCCGATAGAACGTTGACGCGTAAAGTATGTGAGGCCGCCACAGCAATAGATATAAAAGTTAACGATCACCTTATTTTTACGGACACGTCCTATTATAGTTTTCGTGATGAAGGATTGCTTTAAAAGTTGTTGTAACGCTGGTAGATGAGTCTTACTTTCTCTTGTTCATCTCCTCCTTGACGGATAGCCTGTAGACGACTGGGGTGATCTACAATACGCTTTTCGTTTTGGTGGGTTTTCCAGAAATTTATGATACCGAAACGGCCAATCTTGGTGTTGGGAAGCCCCAAGAGTTGGCACGAATAGTCACCCAACAGAAAATGGTTGTAAAAGAGATGTATCTCCCGCATCATTAACCGCATCACCTTATTAGTAGGGTAGCCGGCATGTACAGGTTCATCTTTCAGGGCGGCAGCTAGCAGTTTGCTGTCTTCGTCTCCCTCACGCTGTGTCATTGTCCACAGATATAGGGACTCTATAGCTTGTTCTTCGGTTTCTGGCAGAAGATGCAGTGGTATGCCAAGCAAGTGACCTACATATTTCCAAAAGTGGAAAAGTCCCTCTATTTCCTGATTGGAAGGTTGTATTCCCATACGTCGTAATCCTACCAAAAAGACCATTGAAAAGCCTAGGTTAGTAGCAAGCATATCCCATAAGTTTATCGGAACACCCCATTTGCTGCTATCCCAAGAGGTGTGCTTAAGAATATTGATACGAGAAAAAGAATAAATAGCTCTGGTCAGAAAAATTTGATAGAAACCTTCTGAAGATGGGTGTAGACCATTCTCTTGGGTGATATGTACCCAAAAATTAACGGTATCGGTAAGTCGTTTTACAGCACCTTTTTTCAAGGCTCCTGTATATATCAAAGGCTTGTTAATGGCGGCGGATTCATAACCTCCCATCAGACAATAGTCTCTCAAGACTATAAGGGCAGAAAGACCGGCTCTCCGACATAATTCAGCTCCGTATTGTAGCTTTTTTCTATCCAGCCATAGGGGAGAAAAATCTATTGAAGCAAAGAAGTCATCCCAAATCTGCTTTTGAAATATATCTGTTAACGAGCCTTTAAGATATTCACCTAAAGAGTGGTTACCTTGCTTGAAACCTATCTTTTCGTGCAGGTCACTGACAAGTCTATCGCCCTGTTCATCCCAGGTAAAAAGATAAGGAATATAACTTTCGGCCTTAGCTATATCGGGTGTATAGCCCAGCTTTTGCAATAAAGCCACACCGGGCCCCTCTTTCCAATAATAAGACAAAGGAAGATTCGTTGATTTTATTATCGGTAAGGGGTAGAAGTCATACGCATTAATTATTTAAACTCCAGTCGAAATATATGGTATGTGCTACAAGAATGTCATTATCGATTACAAAATCAAAGTCTAAATAATCCTCTTGACAGGACTCTGTGTCCGAACAGCAATACCTACGTTGTACGATAAAGGTTAGACGAAAAGCACCTTTTCGCTCTCCCTGATTATAGAAGAAGTTCTTCACTTTAAACAGGGTAGCTTGTGGGCCGCCATCTTTATTGCCAAGCCCGTCCAAAATATATTCTTGCAGCTCTTGTCTATGATTGCTATTCAGTAGCTCCGCTAAAAGCTGCTCATTTTTGGAGAGATCTTGAATATCTATATTCGGGATTTTAATCTTCAATTCGCAGTTGTTCATATGCTATTATTTTATCATAATGCCTGTAATTAGCAACAAATTTTTGGACAAGATTTAAGGTGCTTTCCCGATCCAAAATTATTTCTATTGATTTTATAATTATATAAAATACAAACTGTTGTTCTTTTTCAATTAACTTTTTACTGTAAGTAATTTTATTCTTTTCCTTACTGATGGAAAAATAATTTTTCTTCAACGGCTTTATTGAAATTTGCGGCAAAAGATGATTTAACTCTTCTTCTAATGTAGACAAGCAGGAGTTGATAAAGTTTTGCAACAGAAGAAGTTTTATCTCTTCGCTATTTTTTTGTCTTAATACCATGCCTTCCGGCAGATATATTATGCCATCATGAAAGTAAGCTTGACTAATATGCTTGTATCGTATAGGGTATTTATTGCCGAAAATAGAAAAATAGGAAGAGGACGGATTACTCTTTGTGTAAGATTTTAACTCTTTAGGAAGGATGTTGCGGACATAAGCAGTAAGCATTTCCTGAGTGTAATGCGCTGGCACATCCAGATGGATAGTGTCATTGACAATCTTTCGGATTTTTATTCCTTCTTGCGCACTTTTGGGATAAATCTTATAATTTTTGTCCTCAATTTCTATTAACATACACAAAATAGTTACGTTAAAGTTAGCATGAAATAATTATGTTTGCATAACACACACAAGCTAAAGTTTATAAAGATGAAGAAAATTTTTGTATTGACTGCAACGATGTTGGCTTCCCAGTTCGTTTTTAGTCAGGAGTACAAAGCGATTAATCTGGATTATATGGATCAATCAGTACGTCCTCAGGATGACTTTTACAATTACGTAAATGGGAACTGGATGAAAACTGTAACTATTCCGTCGGATAGGGCGCGTTGGGGTTCTTTCGATGAGTTGCGCGAAAAGACGGATATTGCCGTATTAGAAATTTTAAAATCAACCCTTGAGGGTACACACCCTAAAGGTTCGGATGCTCAAAAGATTGCCGACCTTTATCGCTCGTACGTAGATTTTGAGGCACGTAACAAAGTAGGGTTGCAGCCTATCCAAAAACAACTAGCAGATATCAACAGTATCCGTAACCTTAAAGACCTTGAAGCTTACCTCTTGAAGTATGGTAAAGAGGGAGGAAATCCATTCTATGGCGGGTTTGTAAGTGCACATCTCAAAAATTCCAAAATCAATGCCGTATATCTTGGTGGCGGTGGTTTAGGTTTGGGTCGCAATTATTACCAAAAAGAAGATGAGGCAAACAAGAAAACTTTAAGTGACTATTCGGAATTTATCAATACTTTATATAGCAAGTTGGACCCTAAAACCAAAGATCTTAAAGGTCCTAAGGTGATCGCATTCGAGAAGGAAATAGCCTCTTACCTGAAAACCGTCGAAGAATCGCGTGATGCCAAGAAACGCTATAACCCTGTTGCTGTAAAAGATCTTAACAAACTCGTTAAGAATGTTGACGTAGCCGGTTATCTACGTAAGATGGGCTTCACCGCTGATACAGTAATTATCGGTGAAATCAAGTATTATGAAAACTTGGACCGCATTCTTAATGAAAAGAATGTTCCTGTAATCAAAGATTACCTTAAATTCCATCTTATCAGCGATGCTTCTTCTTACCTTACAGAAGAGCTTGACAAACTTTCGTTCGAATTTTTCGGTAAAAAGTTAAGAGGACAGCAAGAACAACGCAGCATCGACAAGCGCGGTTTAGAATATGTAAACGGCAATATTGGTGAGCTATTGGGAAAATTATATGTAGAGAAATATTTCCCTGAGGAGGCTAAAGCTGCTTGTGAAGAGTTGGTAAAATACCTTATCAAATCTTTTGAAATACATATCAAAAATTTGGACTGGATGTCCGAGGCTACAAAAGTTAAAGCTTTAGAAAAGCTGTCCAAATTTACTGTAAAAATAGGTTATCCTGACAAGTGGAAGGATTATTCTAAGCTGGAAATAGGCACTTCGTTGTACGAGAACGTCATGAACATTCAAAAATGGCGTTTTGAGGAAAACCTAGCAAAACAGGGACAGCCGGTGGATAAGGAAGTATGGGGTATGACACCACAGACGGTGAATGCCTATTATAGTCCTTTAAACAATGAAATCGTATTCCCTGCGGCGATTCTTCAAGCTCCTTTCTATGATTTCAGAGCGGATGCGGCAGTAAACTTCGGAGGTATAGGTGCCGTTATTGGTCACGAGCTTTCACATGGTTTTGATGACTCTGGCTCCCAATACGATGGCGACGGAAACCTCAACAACTGGTGGACCGACGAAGATAGAAGAAAATTTGAAGCGGCAGCCGATGCATTGGTTGCACAGTTCGAGAAATATGAGCCTGTTCCAGGAGTATTTGTAAATGGTCGTTTTACGTTAGGTGAAAACATCGGCGACTTGGGTGGTAGTTCGGTTGCTTTCGATGCTTTGAAAATGTATTTGCAGGACAAAGGTAACCCAGGATTAATTGACGGATTTACTCCTGAACAAAGATTTTTCCTTTCGTGGGCTACTATCTGGAGAACGAAAACTACCGATGCTTTCGTCATCAATCAGGTGAAGACAGACCCTCACTCTCCGGCACAGTACAGAGCTTTCGCGCCAATCATCAACTTAGATGGTTTCCACGAAGCGTTTGGCACTAAAGAAGGGGACAAACTTTATGTTCCTAAAGAAAAACGAATCAAAATCTGGTAGTCCAATTTTCAACAATAAAAGCAAAGCTCTCCATTTTAGACATGCCCCAAAAAGTTAGACACTTATTTGGGGCATTTTTATGAGTAAAAAACAGAAGTATAATTTCAATTTTAAGTTACGTCTAGTAACCACTATTCTACGAGGTAAAGACAGTATTGGAAGCCTTGACAAAGCGAGAAGGATTAAGTAAATCGAATTTATCAATTTTGGCTTAGGCATTTTACCAAAATTATGGCAAGCAAGGCTTGCAAG
>NZ_JXAC01000112.1 GCF_000814685.1 Sphingobacterium sp. T2 | reverse complement strand
CAAACGATTGGTTTACAAGACATTGACTTATGAAAACTTTTGAATAGCTCTACAAAGAACGGAAAGACTACTTATCTCTACGTTCATCCCGATATCAAAGATATCTTCAAAAAGATTACAGACGGCATAAAGACCATCTTCGCTGCTGGTGGCGTAGTGAAAAACGGAAAAGGTAAAATTTTATTCATTCACCGCCTCGGAAAATGGGATCTACCGAAAGGAAAAGTTGATGAAGGTGAAAAAATGCGTGAAGCTGCTGTAAGGGAAGTAGAAGAAGAATGCGGCATAAAAGTGGATTACCTAGGCAAAAAAATCATGTCCACCTACCATACCTATCAGCTGAAAGGAAAATTGGTACTTAAGAAAACAAACTGGTATGAGATGGGCGTAAATAAAGTTCCTAAACTGGTGCCGCAAACTGAAGAAGATATTTCCCAAGCGGTATGGTTTGGAAAGAAAGACCTACCGAAAGTCATGGAAAACACTTACCCTCTTATTCTAGACATACTGAAGAAAGTCAAATAAAATTATCTTCTAGCTTCTTGTCGTTGTTTTTCCCACGCGACAAGAAGCTTTACCATCAAACTGTAGCGCTCCATACCTTCCGGCTGATTATTCGCCTTCAGATATTCGTCATAAAAAGCCCCTGAAACTTTCTCCAACCATCCTTGATGTGCCCTCCAAAAATCGCTTTCCTCTCTCATATCCTCTAACACCAATGATGACAACATAGCTCTATACTTTTCCCACAGCACCTTGTCTCTATACAACGGTCGTAACAAATACCCCAATGCCGAATAATAAGCCGAATATCTGTACCAAAGATCCTTATCCTCATGCAATACCAAGAAAGCATAAAAGTTACATTCATCTTCAAAACCTATCCCCAGCTGATGCCCCAATTCATGTACGTGAACAAAAGGATAAGATGCTTTTGGAATATGCTGGTTGACATGTGCTTCCAAAGTGAAGGGATTAAAATACCCCGAAACCATAAAAAATGAAGCTAATAAGCTCGATACAGGTTCTTTGACATGCACCTGGGTCTTACATAGATAGCCGCTCAGCAGGGTGTCCTGCTTTACAATCTCTGCCAGATCTCCACGCACTCCCAACTTGGTCTTTTCCTTCCAATCTATCTTGGCCCTCAGGGCATTGGCCTGGTGAATATAGTTTTCAACGACTTTCAGATATTCCTCCTTCGTGAAAGAACTGTCCTGTAATCCCAACCTTTCCCTTACAGGCTGTCTGTAATAATTCAAGCCCCAATTAACTAGAAAAACAACATATAAAACTGAAATAAAAGTTATTATTCTTACCAGATGAACTTTTACTTCATAAAAACGCCTACGAAAGATAGACTTAAGAAAGGCTGTAATAAGGAAAATAAAAAGACCTAAAATACCTCCGTATATTACATCGCCTATGCTGAATGGTACCCAAGAAAAAAGAATAATATAGATATAGGAAACCACAGGATAAATCGTCTGTGCATAATACTTTTCAATCCATAATGTGTCATCCTTCATTAAGGAGACTCCTATGATAAAAAGCGCACATACACCTATCGCGATATAATAGCTATTTAGGTTGATTCTCTTTCTTTTAAGATTCATTTTCGTAATAAAGCTTATAGTAATTTAAGCCCTTTTCTTCATCATAGCCCTTCTCGAGATATTCACGTTTTCCATGTACATAAATATGGAAATTTTTATCCAGTTTAATGACAGATTTATAGGAACTTGCCATCTTTTTCACAGCCGGAGCAGCAATGTCGAAGTTTGCCTGAAAAGGCATATCATACTCCTCTTCAAAATTCTCCTTAAAGTCCTTGAAAAGCGATATGGCTTGAGGGTTTCCTATCACCTCTTCTTCAAACTCCGCATTATCAAAGGTTTCCTTGCTCTTAAAGTAGTTCATCGAGCGGTTGAGCAGCTCTATCTTATCTGCGGTTTCAAGTTCAAAAACTTCATCCAGCTTCTCGTCCACAAACTTTTTATACACTTTCAACAGGTTTCCGGTCTGCTGATAGGCGTCATTGCGCGTGCGTAGTTGTAAAAAGTTGTCCTTCCAATACACGGCCTCGGACTGGTTGGTCTGGTCTATTACCAACACTTTGTAGCCTTCTTCTTCTTCCGTATTGATAATCACCACACCTTTGTCAAGCTTATTGATATTGATAGCCTCTTGTTCATAGTTCAGCTGAAAGCCTCCCTGCTGCGGATACACTTTAAGATAAGCCTCTTTGTTTTCCGATTTGAAAATGCCCACAGCATCGTGTTCTTCTCCTTCCATCTGCACATCCTTAAGGCTACCACATAAACTTCGCCCGACTTAATCTTTGGATGGTCAGACACCTCATAGAGATGCTTGGTCACCTGCTGCGAATATGTATGAAAATCTATCTCTCCCGAAAAATATTGCTTGCTGAAGTAATAAACTTCATTCAATTCCAACTCATCATTAGGATGGTAAAAGCGATAAACCTCCGTAAGCTTTCCAAAAGGTTTCATAAAATATTGCATCAGCAAATCCGGCAGAACCTCGTCTCCCGAAAGGTCCAATGGACTCTCTGACAGTATATAAAACTCATCATTGGCCTTATTGCCTACATGATGGATGGAAATATGCTTAAAGCTCGCATCTTGATGAAAAAACAATAATCGCAATCTCTTTAGAATAAAATATAACAGAACAAGTACTAAAAATCAAAAATATCTATCGCTGTCTTGTAGGTATTCACATGCGCATCAACGATGTCACGTATATGTACCGAATAGCCCCCTCCCATAGAAATCTGAAGAGGAATATCTCTTTCCTTGCAAGACTTAATAACCAAGTAATCACGATATTTGCACCCTTCTTTTGAAACTTTAAGTTTACCTAACTTATCCGTCTGAAGAATATCTACTCCTGCTTGGTAAAACACAAAGTCGGGATTCACTTCCTCAAAGAGCGTGGGTAACACCTCCTCCAGAATACTTAAGTATCTTTCATCGCTAATACCGTCCGGCAATGCAATATCTCGGTCGGAACGTTCCTTCACGAAGGGAAAATTCTTCTCGCCATGCATGGAAAAGGTAAAGACGTCGGGATCTTCTTTAAAAATATGAGCGGTGCCATTCCCCTGATGTACGTCCAAATCAATGATTAATATACGGCGAGCTGCTCCTCTGTTCAGCAGGTAGCGGGCCGCCACCGCCTGATCGTTCATAAGGCAAAACCCTTCCCCATAGTCGAATCCTGCGTGATGGGTTCCTCCTGCTATATTGAACGCAATACCATACCTTTGGGCACTCAAGGCCGTCCGTATCGTTCCATCCAAGATCAACCGTTCCCTATCTACCAAAGACTCACTCAACGGAAAGCCTATGCGGCGAACCATCCTCTCATCCAAGGTCAGCTCGAACAAGCGACTCACATATTGTCTGTCATGAGCCAAACAACAAGTTTCGAAATCCGCAAGCTGTGGTTCTACAAAATTTTCCTTCTCTACCAATCCTTCATATAGTAGCTGACCATGGATAAGCTCATACTTGATCATAGGGAAACGATGTCCCTCCCGCAAAGGATGTATATAGGCATTATGATAAGCTATCTTCAACAAAGCAATATGTATTTGACGCACGAAAATACAAAGAACTATATAGAAATCTCTTATCTTAGGGTCACAAAGACTATTTGAAATCTATGGAAGAAAATATTACACTGCCTCAGCTTAATCAAGAACAAATCCGCGTGTTGGGATGTCTGCTGGAAAAATCTAAAACTACTCCCGAATATTATCCCTTGACTGTCAACGCACTAGTGGCTGCATGCAACCAAAAAACATCCAGAAAGCCGGTAGTAAATTACAACGAAGAAACGGTCATCCACACTTTGGATTCTCTACAAAAAAATAGGACTGGTCTCTACCGTGACGGGTGGCTCCTCCCGTGTGACCAAATACAAACACAATTTGGCCATACAATATCCATTGATACCGGCTGAATTAGCCATACTTTGCCTACTCTTCCTCCGCGGACCTCTAACCGCAGGCGAAATAAACAGCAATTCCGGAAGACTTTACGAATTTGAAAGCATCGAAGAGGTACAGTATTACCTGAACAAGCTGACCGAAGGAGAAAAGCCGTACGTAAAACTTTTACCCAAAAGATCTGGACAGAAGGAAGCTCGTTATATCCTATCTTTTTGGTGCTTTCGACCCAGAGGAGTTTGATAAATCCCAACAAGACCCCTCTGTTGAAGTAAGACAATCAAATTATAGCTTTGGAAGAACGAGTAACTGCATTAGAGACCCAGCTTACCCGATTGAGAAGAGGAATTTGACCCACCTTTTAGCACAACAATAATCATAATAATCATGAAAAAA
>NZ_JXAC01000111.1 GCF_000814685.1 Sphingobacterium sp. T2 | reverse complement strand
CCCTTGATGAGGTAAGGGAAGTTACCTGGCAATGGATGGATGATTATAACAATCACAGACCGCACGACAGTCTTGGCAATATGCCTCCAACCGAATATGCCGCTTTATCCGCTTTTGAAGGCGATAGACAGGCGTGTTAGGGTATTTAGGTTTAGGTTAATTTGAAGAGAATTTTGTAAAATTATGCAGTCTTAATTCGGGGAAGTCGACACATCTTTATAGTCTTTGTAGTTAATCGTAACTTCTTGATGGCTTACGCTTTTTATCCGATGATTACTGATAGCTACCTTATGTGTATACCGTCCTAAGTATTCTATCACTTGCTTGGGGCCACCAAATGGTCGTTTAGCATACACTACCCAATTCTTTTCAAACAAACTCTGGTTAATAGCAGAGTTGGTGAGTTTCTCTTTACGCAATAACGCCACATATTTAGCCCGAAAGACTTTACTCAATGCTAGCACTGAAAACATATATTTATCAGCTTTAATTTTACCTCTCCACTTCCCATTTTCATCGATACCTCCACCTGGAACAATACAGTGCAAATGCGGATGTAAACTCAGATTTTGTCCCCAAGTGTGCAGAATGGAAATCATACCCGATTGTAATCCTTTGGTTTTACCAAACTGTGATAAGGTAGACCAAGTGGTTTCAAACAACAGGCGGTAAATGATATGCGGATGTGAGATGGCCAAACCATTAAGCGTATCGGGCAAAGTGAAAACCAAATGATAGTACGAACAAGGCAATAAATCTTGCTCTCGAGCTTGAATCCATTCTTCACGTTTATGACCTTGACATTTCGGACAATGACGATTTCGACAACTGTTGTAACTAATACTTATGTTCCCACAAGAATCACATGCATCAACATGACCTCCCAAAGCGGCTGTTCTACATAATGTTAAAGCTCTTAGTGTTTTCTCTTGGTGAACCGTAAAGTTTTGATGGGATAAATCTACTTTTCCTAGCACATCGGCTACTTCCCAGTGCGGCTGCATAAAGAAAAAACGATATCAAGAGGACTATGGACTTTTTGTTGGGCTAACTGACAAACATGAAGGTATTCCATCGTACTCTCCACCCGTTCATGCCCCAGAAGCTTTTGAACTTGTAGAATATTCACACCATCTTCTAACAAATGCGTAGCATAGCTGTGCCGTAGCGTATGGGTATGTACCTCCTTGAGGATGCCGGCCTTTTTACAAACGGTTTTGACAACCCATTGAACGCCACGCTGGCTATAACGCGAATCAAAACCTTTGCCTTCTTTGCTATTGCCTGTGAATAAAAAGGTAGTAGGATGTTCTGCTGAAATATAACTTTTTAACCCTCTAATAAGGTGCTCAGAAAGTGGAACATAGCGGTCTTTTTTGCCTTTACTTTGAACAATATGAAGGAGCTTACGATCAAAATCAAGATGTTTTAAGGCTAGATTACGTACTTCCATACAACGCAGACCACAGCCATAAATTAATCCAATCAATAAACGATGTTTAAGTAAATCCGCTTGTTGAAGCATACGCCAAATCTCTTCCCGACTCAAGATAACAGGAAGCTTTTTCTCTTTGGAAATAGACGGTAGATGAAGATGGTCGTACGGAAGATTTTCGGTTTTTAATAGAAATCGAAGACCATAGACAGTGTGCTTAAAATACGTTTGAGATGGACTTTTGCTTCTTTGCTGCAAGTGATAAAGGTAGTCTTGAACTTGTTCAGCATCTATCTCAGTGGGAAGACATCCAAAATGTAATGTCATCGCAGCCACATGACGGCTATAGCATTCGAAGGTACGTTTACTACGGCCTAAGACTGAAATATTACGCTCAAATCGTTGCAACAGTGATTCGAATCCTGTAACTTCACGACAGGCGCGATGGAGAAATTTATTGTACCGTAAATCCTCCGGTTCTTTTTTTTGTTACCATAATAGTATATTTAATTCACCTATAAAGCTATGATTTATAGACGATAGAAAGGCTACCGGAGGTTTAGTTCAACAAGGGTTTTGCGTCAGGCGGGCTGACGTGCAAACCTTGTGTTTAGTGCATCTATTAAACTTTATTAATAAATTGAAACTTTGCGCTCCGAAACCCGCCCGAACGCAAAGCCCCGACCCGTTGGCAGTAAGCATAACGAACAAAACAAAATAACAAATGGCAGACATTAACAAACAGACACCTGAATTTATGGACTTTATGTTCAACGGACTTGACCACGGAGTAAATTCAATTAGTGACGGAGGTGGACCACTTGTTCCATTTCTAATGACTAAAATTGGCGATAAAAAAGAACTTAAACGATTCGTAACAGAAAGGTATGAAGAGGGAATTGCAGTTGCTGAACAAACCGTAAAGGATATGACACCCAAACCAGACTTTGCGTTAATTGCCTTTGACGGTTTTATAACTTGGGAAGAAAAAAAATATGACGCTATTTTTTTAAAGCATTTGACAGGACACAAGACGAAGGATTTGAATTTTGTCAAAGATATGTCCCCAAAGCAGACGGAAATGGAATAGAACCAATTGGAAATTCAGCTTTCATTGGTAAAACAAATAATATTCTTGTTTCATCGGACAATATGGACACTGACGAAACACTTTTAAAAAAGAAAAAACCTTGGTGGAAATTTTAGAGAAAAACAAAACTACAAGAATGCCAACTGCCAACATGGGTAACTGTTGCACAACTATGATTTTTGGAGAAAACATAAAATATTCGACCTCGTTTAAGCCTCTTTAAGCGGGGTTTGTTGGTTTTACACGTTCATCAAGCCAGAAATTTCAAGAGCTTATATTGCCTGTTTTGATGTCCAGATAACTGAGGTCCAAACAGAAATAGCATCCCTTTCGGAATTGCTAATACATGTCTCATAGAAGCGGGCAGTTTTCGGCTGAATTTAAGATTACTTTTTGAGATTATAGCATACAGCGGCCATCAACACATGCTTATTCGCTTGTGCTAGCCCTCGATTGTTGATGCGTTTCATATTTTGGTGGTTCATCAGCGTTCCTAGAACAGGTTCTACAGTGCTGCTACGCCGCTTTACCAACCGTCGGTGGTAGGATTTATGCTCCGTGAGTTTCTTATGCATCTTGTCGTAAAGAGGTTTGTGGATACTTTCGTCCAGTTTCTTAAACTTACTCACTTTGCCACAGCATTGCTCCCGCAATGGACAGTTTTTACAGTCGCTCTCGCTACTAGGATAGGTTTTCTTCGTGTAGCCTTTACTGTCTGTTCTGATGCCTTTGAATGGTAAAATAGCCTTATTGCCCCCCTTTTGGATACACTCCTAGTGGTTCCTCATCGCATTGAATACAAAACCCTCGCGTTCCGGCTTGTATTGTCCGAAATTTGGAATCTAGGCGTCAATACCATTATCCTCACAATACTGCAAACTCTCCCTACTACTATAGCCAGCATCAGCAATGACTTCTTCGATGTTAAGGTCATTAGCCTTGAAGTTAGAAATAGTTTGATTCATAATATCTGCGAAAATAGAACTATCCTTGCTACCTGCTGTACTCGCACAGGCACCTGTTATCACATGCTGTCCAACGCTGGGGATTTACTCTTATCCACCAGAGCTACTCTACCTTTTCTAACTAATTGTTGAATAGTAGGCATTTACCTTTTTTTGTTTTTAATTTATTTAAATTAATTTTTTAAGACTGCAAAGATATAAAGAATATTTTGAACTATAAAGAGTTAGCGTATTTTTTGATAAAAATATAAGGCTTCATCATGCAGGTCTTTAGGGTTGTGACAAGTTGCAATTATCCTAGTAATTTCCATACAATGTAGGTAGGGGGGCAGTGTCTACCCTCGACAATCAGAGCCTATGTTATCCTAAGATTAACAGACGCAAATATCGGAGCAAGTAATGTGTTCAAAAAAACACGAATCGTGCACACTTATGCATTCAACCCTCCATCTAACAGAATATTCTCTCCATTGATGTATTCTCCAGCTTGGGACATCAGTAGAACAACAAGGCCTTTTATGTCGTCGGAGTTCGCCATTCTCCCCAGAGGCACTTTTTTGCAATAATTTTTGACGAATGCTTCGGGCTGGTTGTTAAAGAGTCCTCCTGGACTGATGCAGTTGAACCGAATATTGCGGCCCGCATGCATCTTGGTCATATACCGAGTGAGGTTGATCAACCCCCCATTATGGAAGAAATAGTCTGCTGGCAGATCGCCCATTCCCACCGTCCCCTCGTAATTGCTGAGATCGGGACCTTTCATGCCCATCATGGACGCGATATTGACGACACTCCCTCCTCCTGATTCGATGATAAGATCGGTGAGCTCACGCAGCAGGAAGAACATCCCCGTGGCGTTGGACTGCATCGATTCAGCAAACTGCTCGATAGGTGCACGATAGCCTTTGACCGGGCGAGCGACGGCATTATTAACGAAGCCATCCAATCTACCAAAAGTGGAGGAAACGTTTTCTCTGAGCTGGAGCATGGATTGGTAATCGTCCTGATCCACTGCCATAGCATGCACGTCTAAACCCCGCTGGCTATACTGGGCTGCGGTAGCCTCTGCACGTGCCAGACTACGCGACGTCGTAATGACGGTCGCATCTGCTTCGGCCAAACCCTCTACAATACACCGTCCATAGTTGCCCGACCCGCCGGTGACTAAGATTACCTTGCCCTTTAAGCTCAAAAGATCCTTTACATTCATTGTCAAAAAAATATTATTTCAAAATAATTGTCGCACCATTGGCTTCTCGGCTCTCTTGAGCCGCGATGATGACGTCCATCAATCGATAGGTATGCTTGAAGTCCAAACGCTGGCGACCCTCCTTGACGGAGCGAATAAATTCGATGATATTGTCGCGAAACATGGAATATGAATTGCGAATATCCACTAATTTCCACCCTTGGCGACCGAAGAAGCTCAACTGGAATGTGCCGGTGATGTCATTGTATAAATGGAGGGTAATGTCCGGTCCATCCGCTAGGCGTACAGAAACAATTTCCTTCCCAAGGTCGCCTATATGCCGCACGCTGACCGGCTTTGGGTCTCCCAAGACCATAAAGATCGCTTCAAGAAGGTGTATGCCATATTTTTTCCAATCCTTCTTACCGACGGCGGTGACCAATTCTATCGGACCCAGACCCGCTAGTTCCTGTTTCAGTATTCGGCACTCGTTGGCATAACGCATGGATGAGCAAGACATGATGAAGCGGCCATTATCTACCTGCTCCGAAAACCATTTTAAATCCTCTCTCGAATAGGCCAGGGGTTTGTCGATGAAGATAGGTATAGCGGCTTCGACGAACGGTGTAGCCATCTGCACGTGGTATTCGGGGTCGTCCCTTGCTAGTATTACTGCATCGACGTATTGCGCCATGTCTTCGAGGCGATCGACCACATGGGCTATGCCCGAGGATTTGGCGATGCTGTCCGCTACTTCGCGGTCTTGGCACCAGAGGTGAGTAACCGCAGCATCCGGGATACCCAAGGTATCCTCATTGGCCGCCAAATATGACGCTACAGCCGGGTATCCGGCATCGCTGATCTCAGCACTGTCAAACTTTCCGTTGATAATCGCGGACCAAGAGTAAGGATGAGCATTTCCTTCACTCATTCCGATTATACCTAATTTAATCATAACCAACCTTTTTTGTCCCATTCCGCGAGGTTTAGAAACGCGGGATCAGGGAATTGCAATTGTTGTGCTTGCTCCAACAGTTCCGTCGTAAACTGTGTACCTGTAGCATTACGGAGGCTCTCCAGAAGATACTCCTCCTTATCAATCCCTACCAATACGCTGGATACTTGCGGGTGTTTCAACGCAAACTTTGTCGCGTACTCTGGAAAATTCCCAAAATTATTCAGGGCAATTTTACGATATGCTTCCAGGTGTTTTTCTACTGCGCCCAACTCCTCATGCAAGCGAAATTTTCTATCGGTCAACATGCCCCGCATTAACACCGACCGGACGATAATACCGACACCTCGTTCGTGAGCCTCATCGAAATGTGCAGCGTGCGACTGATCCATTAAATTGAAGGGCAGCTGAATGGCACTCCATATGCCTGCATGTAATGCTCTTGCTGTTTCCTCTGCTTTATATACGGACACTCCGATATGGCGTACGGCACCATTGCCCAGCAGGTCACTAAAAACTTGAGAGACCTCATCGTTGTCCAATATCTCCATGTCGGCGTAATGCACCATAAACAGGTCTATATAGTCTGTCTTGAGATTTTGGAGGCTTGTGTCCAAGGATTTATGTACCAGATCCTTGAGGGCGGTGTAGGGTGGTATTGTCCCATCGGCGTCCCTAAGGTGTACGCACTTGGTCGCGATCACGACCTCCTTTCGTATACCCGCGAATGCTTCGCCCATCAGCCTTTCGCTTTCGCCATAATGGCGTGCGGTATCGAAGAAATTGATACCTCGTGCGACGGCTTGCTGACAAAAGTCGCACAGCATCATCGTCGCTTGGTCTATCCTGAGCGCCTAGTCCGTATGGCATACCGATCTCTACCCCTCCAAATGCGATTTCAGAAACAGACAGGCCCGTACGGCCTAAAATTCTTTTATCCATTTAAAATATTTTATTGTTCTAAGTAGGATTTTCCATTTTGCCCTTTGCCATCGCCGAATGCCTGCACGATATCGGCGCAATAATTCTTCAGCCCGACTACGTCGCACCTACACTGACATAGTGGTAGCCCATATCGAACAGCTCCTGGAGGTTGGCGGTAGAACCGACGGTCGCCGCAAACTTTCCATATTTATTGGCGACGTCAGCAACCCGCTTACGCGTCTCTATGAGGAGCGGGTGGTCCCACTGTCCGGGCGCACCAATCCCTTGGCTGAAATCACCGGGGCCAAAAAACAACATATCAAATCCCTCTAGCTGCGCAATTTGTTCCAGCTCGTCGAGCGGTTCAGGATCTTCAATCTGCAGGACGACAAATCTTTCCCTATTGGCGGTCGACAGGTATTCGTTGAAGTCTTCGCCCGTATACGCACCGTCTGCGTTACCGCCGTCGATCGGCCGTCTTCCCAAGGGGTAAAAACGCGTCATGTGTATCACTTTTTTGGCATCCTCCAGCCCCATGATATGCGGCACTAAAATGCCGGTCGCATCGAGTTCGAGCGGCTTGATATAGTCGCTGTATGCGCCCCGGGGGACGCGAACCATCAGATCCGTGTCGTGCGCCTTGGTTGCCCACACGTGTGCTGCGATGATGGACCAATCTTGACCAATATGTTCTAAATCTACCCATACGCTATCGAAGCCACTTAGTGCTGCAATCTCGACAGCTTGCGTATCCTTTAGATTGATTTTGAAACAGCTAGCTCGATGGCCCTGTCGCAACTTTTCTAATACCTTACTTCTTCTCATAATGATGTCTGACTATATCGTAAACGATTTTTTTGATCCACAGGTATATTAACCATTGGGTTTGGGTTTCAAGCGGAACAGTAGGAATGCGCATAGCACCATGCTTAATGCTGCTACCTGAAAGATGACGTCCAGATTAATCTCCGCATCGCGCAAAGCTCCCGCTACGTAAATGCCGATGCCACCTATAATACAGCTGCACAAATTTAAGAACCCATATCCCGTAGCAAGATACCGTTTGTCGGCTATCATCCCAAGGATTGGCATCATGTTGGCGTCGATAAAGGGTCGTGTCAATGCGTATATAAGGAAGCCTACGACTGTAGCCCATAGGAGTGGGGTAAAACTGGCGGCGAATACGGCAGGGACGGCTATCAGGAGACCGATCGCCGGCAACCACATGCGTGCTCTAGCATTCGTTTTGGACCACCAATCGGCAATGGCACCCCCCAAAATCACTCCGACCAGCACTGCCGGGAAAAAATAAGCTGTAGAATAAATACCGGCCTCGGTCTGTGAAAGGGAAAATTTCTCTTGATAGTAAGTCGCAACCAGCCATTGATCATCCAGCTAATCGCACCCCGCTAGGCCCCAGATGATAACCACCAGTATAAAAGAAGGATTACGGAACAAGCTGCTTAATGCCATTTTAAAATTGATAGACTTCTCGGTAGCCACCACACTATTGGGGCTGGATATCACAGGCTCGTCCTTGCGATCACGCAATAGAAGCAGAAGGATGAAAGCATAGGCCACGCCAATACCACCAAATATATAGAATGCATAGTGCCAAGTATGAGTCTCTGCAATCCAGGCGCCTAGAAATCCGAGACTTTGTCCCACTGTCACCCCTGCCACATGTATCCCTACCGCCGTCGACTTGGTCTTATCAGAGTGCCAGTCCATAATAAGCGCCATCGCCGCTGGAATATAGAACGCTTCGCTAATCCCCATCGCCGCCCGTGCAGCAAAAAGCTGCTCGAAGGTCGTCGCATAACCCGTAGCCCACGTCACCAAAGACCAGACCACTAAACTTCCAATAATAACGTAGCTGCGATTGAAGCGATCGGCAATATACCCTGCAATGGGACTTGCGAAGCCATATACCCATAGAAACACCGATGTCAAAAGTCCAAATTGCGCATCTGTCATGGGTATTTCATCCAAGATACTGCTGCGCATGGTCACCAGCATCATGCGATCCAGGTAATTAAGGCAGCCCACTACACACAGGAGAGCGACAAGTAACCAAGGGTAATATTTTTTATGAACCATGTATTCGAGTTTACGGCTTAGATTTACGTATAAAACAAATATAGCAGAATAGAACAACTCTACTTATATGCGATATGCCGAAATCATGGTATTATTTTACACTTTTTTGGGCGCAGCGTTAATTATTGGAGTGTCCGGGAAGTAAAATTCTATACCCAAGTGCGGATACCTCGAACAGTAGCTCCGGTGATCGGCGGGAGATGTCATCAGATTTAGCCGGGCACCGCAGCAAAAATGGAAGGCTTGTACTTGAAATGCAAGGCTTGGTGAACTGCCTACGAGTTTACAATCATAGGTGTAAGATATCAGTCTGTCCCCCCCTTCGCCCCGCTGCCTTCATTATCATATACGCAGCTGTAGCATGTAGATCACTGTTATAATCAGGCAGGTTTGCGTCTCTTACGTCATTATACAAACTACGTATCAGCTCCATTTCGGTCGCGCCGCCCTTAAAGGCCAGTGCTTGCATCATATTATTCAATGCCGCTGGTTGATCTTTTAATGCGAACAAATTTTCTTTCGTCTTCTGTAGCAACTCTGTGTCAGCGTCTTGGGGAGCCGCGATCCACACGGTCGCCAATAGATTGCTGGTTACCGAAGCATTAAAAGCATGGCCGTGCAGCCAGTTATACAATTGTTGATGCTCATCCTTAGAGAAAGGATCGAGATAGCGACAGCACAAAGGAAGTGACCAATATCTCCATTTCGGAAAGCCTTCCGCTTAACAGATCTGCAAGCAGGCTGTCCTCACCATTTGTTCGTGTTTTTTGGATGCTGTCG
>NZ_JXAC01000110.1 GCF_000814685.1 Sphingobacterium sp. T2 | reverse complement strand
TTTGTAAGGGTTCTATGTTCTAACCAATGTTCTAATAGTTCATCTTTTGTTGATAAATTTCTGTCTTTCTTCTATAGCTTGTTGGTTTTTTGTTATACCAAATGCTAAGAGATGGAAGTGACAACAGTCTGTCAGCAGTGTTTTGAATTTTTTAATAAAAAAGGAGCAAACGCTATGCTTGCTCCTTTTCATTTTTCCAATAGAAAGGTTAAATTTTCGGTTCTTGTTGACTCAAACAATGAAAGCTTCCTAAACCCCAGATGATGTCTACGGAATTAATACCTATAACTTTACGTCCGGGGAAACAAGATTGGATGATTTGAAGTGCTCTTTCATCGTTTTTGTCGTTAAAAATAGGCACGACCACCACTTTGTTTGCGATATAGAAGTTGGCGTAAGAGGCCGGAAGTCTTGTGTCTTCGTAGATGACAGGAGCAGGCATTGGCAACTCCACGATATTGAGTTTGCGTCCATCAAGGAGGGTCATCTTTTTCAGTGCCTCCAGATTTTCCTGTAAGGCTGATAGTTTTCGTCTTCCGGATTTTCTTCGACTACTGTAAGGACTGTATCTTCATTGACAAAGCGGGTAATGTCGTCGATATGTCCATCTGTATCATCTCCAACAATGCCATCACCAAGCCATAATACTTGCTCCTGTCCATAGAATTCTTTCAGATATTGCTCTATCTGTTCTTTGGTTAGGTGTGGATTACGGTTTTCGTTCAGCAGGCAAGATGTTGTAGTGAGGACGGTTCCTGCGCCGTTGAATTCCACGGATCCACCTTCCATGACGATAGGAGGAGTAAATAGCGGTAAACCGAAGTGGTTAGCAATTTTGGTAGGTATCACATCATCCAGGTCGAATGGAGGATATTTTCCCCCCCAGGCATTATAGCCCCAGTCTACTACGGCTTTTTTCTTTTCGGTTTTGTTGATGACAAAAGCAGGGCCATGGTCTCTACACCAGGCGTCGTTAGTTTCGTGGAAATAAAACTCCACATTGGCAAGATTGGCGTTTACAGCTTCAAGATGCCTCAAGGCAAAATTTTTCATGGCTTCATCGGCCACGTTTATCCGTACCTTTTGGTCTTCCGCTACTGCTTTGATAAACTCCGAATACGGCTTATATATTGTTTCTATCTTTCCCGGCCAGGAAGCTTCCTTGTGAGGCCAGCTCAGCCACATAGCTTCCTGTTCCGTCCATTCGGCAGGGAAAGAATACCCTTGTTGTTTCGGTGTATTTTCTAATGTCAAACTCATTTAACTCTTTTTCCTTCTGTGATGAAAATATTAATCTTCGTCGATAAATCTTTTGGTGATAGGTCCGTATGTTTCGATACGTCTGTCACGTAAGAAAGGCCAGTGTTTGCGGAAATAATCGGACTCTTTAAGGTCTAACTCTACCACTTTAACTTCTTCTTTGTCGTGAGAAGCAAGGTATAACAATTTGCCTTGTGCGTTTGTTACAAAGCTACCTCCCCAGAACTTCATAGCACCATCCTGCTCGTATCCTACGCGGTTTACTGACACCACAGGAACCCCGTTGGCTACAGCGTGTGAACGTTGGATGATCTGCCAAGCATTGTATTGGTCTTTGTTGGTCTCTTCATCTTGGTCTGTAGCCCAGCCTATAGCTGTAGGATAGAATAGAATTTCTGCTCCCATCAATGCAGTGATACGCGACGCTTCTGGATACCATTGATCCCAGCAAATTAATACTCCTATCTTTCCGAATTTGGTTTTGAAAACTTTGTATCCCAAATCTCCCGGTGTGAAATAGAATTTCTCGTAATAGGCTGGATCGTCAGGGATATGCATTTTGCGGTATTTTCCTAGGTAAGAGCCATCAGCATCCAACACGGCAGTGGTATTGTGGTAAAGACCTTCCGCTCTTTTCTCGAAAAGGGAAGCGATGATAACTACGCCTAACTCCTTGGCTACAGTCGACAAAGCGTCGGTAGAAGGACCAGGAATAGGTTCTGCTAGGTCAAAGTTGTCATAATCTTCGACGTCACAGAAATATAATGAAGTGAAAAGTTCTTGCAAACATACAATCTGAGCGCCATCGGCAGCTGCTTCTCTAATTTTCTCAATAGCCTTATTAAGGTTCGCTTGCTTGTCCTTCACACAAGACATCTGAACCAATCCAACTTTTACTTTGCTCATCTTTAGAATTATTATTTTACAAGGACAAAGATAAGATTATTTATAGTATCCCATGGTAATTGCGTACGAGTTTCCTCTTTTATGTGGCACAGATGACGTACGGTTAACATTTAATTGCTGTCATGTCTAATAGAGAAGGGAATAATCCTCCTCTGTCTTTATAATTTTTTAGTATAGGTTAAAAACTCATAAATAAATGTTATCTTTGGTGGACTAACGCAGTATAACTATCTTTTTTATGAAAAAATTATATGTAAAACTAATAGTTTGTGCCTGTATACTTCTTATCTCAGGAGGTCTTAAAGCTCAAACACTTAAAGGAATCGGTAAGAAGATTGGCAAAAAAGTAGAATCCGTAATAAATAATACAATTGAAGAAGGGGAGAAGACTTCCTCCTCTAGTACAGGTCCAACGAAAACATCCAACCCTTCAAAATATGGCCCTTTCGAAGATCTTCAAGGTATGAAATATGATTTTCAGCGAGGTAGAGAGCGTTGTTTTTTACGATGATTTCAGCAAAGATGCTGTAGGAGAGATGGCGCAGCGATGGACCAGCAATGGGCGTGGAGAAGTTAATACAGTGGAAGGAATAGAAGGACAGTGGCTTCAGCTGTTTGACGGAAATACCTATAAGATTAAAGAACTAGTACGAATTCCTGAAGATTTTACATTGGAATTTGATGTGCTGTCATTCAGCGAACATAAACATGAGTTTGCTTTGGACTTCGGTTTCGATTATGAAAAAGGAGTAGGGAAACACTATTATGTAGCGGAAGAAAATCCAGTGAATATCAGGGCATCTTATCGTTTCAACTATTTTCAATTCAACAGCAAGGAAACTTCACCCAAGAAAGAAAGCATGGTTAAAGCCAATATGTCAACTTTTGTCAACGACATTATGAAGGTTAAAATAAGAGTGGAAGGAAGACGTATGCGTACATATATTAACGATTACAAGATTCTCGATACCGAAATGACGGACCCATCGATAAAAAAATATTTTTATCTAGCACTGAATAGCGACGACAAATCGGGTTCAGTATATGTGTCCAATTTTAGGATTGACAAAATTTAATATTGCCTAAAGCCTCTTAAATCAGGAGGCTTCTTTTTTGTTTATGACATGGGTAAGTAATAATCCATCCCTGCCAATCTTTTTTGCTGTCATGTCATAATTCATCCTTTTGTGAAGATTTAACAATGATTTTCTTATCTTTAGGCGGAATTTAAAAACTACGCCTGGTAGTTTTTCAATTTCGTGTGTTATTGTAGAAACATTAATATTTTCAACAGGAAACTATGTCATCTAAAATCATTTACACTAAAACAGATGAAGCGCCGTTGTTGGCGACGTATTCTTTTTTACCTATAGTTCAAGCATTCGCTAAAACTGCGGATATCGAAGTAGAATTAAAAGATATTTCATTAGCAGGACGTATTCTTGCTAATTTCAACGAATATTTGACTCCAGAGCAACAGACTAATGATGCTTTGGCAGAATTAGGCCGTTTGGCAACTACTCCGGAAGCGAACATTATCAAATTGCCAAACATTTCGGCTTCTATCCCTCAATTGAAAGCGGCTATTGCGGAATTACAAAAGGCCGGCTACAATGTTCCAAACTATCCTGACACACCTTCCAATGAGGAGGAAGAAAAAATCAAAGCTACTTATGCTAAGGTGTTAGGGTCGGCTGTAAACCCTGTATTGCGTGAAGGTAACTCAGACCGCCGTGCTCCTAAAGCCGTGAAAAACTACGACTAAAGCTAATCCTCACCGTATGGGCGAATGGAAAGCAGACAGCAAAACGAAAGTTGCTTCCATGCATGAAGGAGATTTCTACGCTACAGAAAAATCAGTAACAGTAGAAAACGATACACAATATAAGATAGAATTTGTAGGTGAAGACGGATCTGTAAAAGAATTAAAAGGCTTGGCTCCACTGAAAGCCGGAGAAGTGATTGACTCGGCGGTGATGAGCTTAGCTAAATTAAAACAATTCGTTGCTGCTACTATTGAAGAGGCCAAAGAGCAAGGCGTATTACTATCGGCACACTTGAAGGCGACGATGATGAAGGTTTCTGACCCTATCATGTTTGGCGCTATCGTCGAAGTGTATTTCAAAGATGTATTTGCGAAATATGCTGGTCTTTTCGAATCGTTAGGTATCAATAAGAACAACGGTCTTGGTGAAATATACGCTAAGATTGCCGGTCATGCCCAAGAAGAAGAGGTGAAAGCCGCCATCGATGCTGCTATTGCCAATGGTCCTGACCTTGCTATGGTAAACTCCGACAAAGGTATTACCAACCTTCACGTGCCTTCAGATGTGATTGTGGATGCTTCTATGCCAGCCATGATCCGTATCGGTGGTAAGATGTGGGATAAAAACGGTCAAGAGCGTGATACTATCGCTATAATTCCTGACCGTTCGTATGCTGGAGTTTACGAAGCGGTAATCGCGGACTGTAAAGCCAACGGGGCTTACGATCCTAAAACCATGGGTTCAGTGCCTAATGTGGGATTGATGGCTCAGAAGGCCGAAGAGTATGGCTCACACGATAAGACTTTCCAAGCGCAGGCCAACGGTACAATCCGTGTGGTAGATGCTGAAGGAAATGTGTTCATGGAACAGGCTGTGGAAGCTGGTGATATCTTCCGTATGTGTCAGACTAAAGATGCTCCAATCCAAGATTGGGTGAAATTAGCCGTAACACGTGCCCGTCTTTCCAATACGCCTGCTGTATTCTGGTTGGATGAAAACCGTGCACATGACAGAGAAATTATCAAAAAAGTAAAAAAATAACTTGCCAAATCATGACACTACAGGTTTAGATATTCGTATCTTATCTCCTGTAGAGGCTACTAAATTCTCTGTAGAGCGTATCCGTCAAGGGTTGGATACTATCTCTGTAACAGGTAACGTATTGCGTGATTACCTCACAGACTTGTTCCCTATCTTAGAGGTAGGAACTTCTGCGAAAATGCTATCTATCGTACCGTTGATGAATGGCGGTGGTTTGTTCGAAACAGGAGCTGGTGGTTCAGCACCTAAACACGTAGAACAGTTCTTAGCAGAAGGTTATCTACGTTGGGACTCTCTAGGAGAGTTCTTGGCATTGCAAGCCTCTCTTGAGCATCTGGCGCAAACGCAAAACAACCCTAAAGCACAAGTGTTGGCGGAAGCTTGGATGAAGCTAACGCCCTATTCTTGGCTAATGATAAGTCTCCTGCGCGTAAGGTAGGACAGATTGATAACCGTGGTTCGCACTTCTACTTGGCCTTGTATTGGGCACAAGAGTTGGCTAAGCAAACCAAAGATGCGGAATTGGCAGCTAGATTCGCGCCTCTCGCTGAAACATTGGCGGCAAATGAAGCTAAAATCAACGAAGAGCTCATCGCAGCACAAGTTGGCAGTCTCAGGACATCGGCGGATATTATTTCCCTAATGATGAATTGGCTTCTAAAGCTATGAGACCTTCAGTGACATTGAATAATGCTATAGCTTCTTTATAAGCAGTTGATAGCTGAAAATAAAAAAGCCCTTTGTGTGAACACAAAGGGCTTTTTTTATGCTTTATTAAATTTATGCTCCTAAATTAAATTATACCACTTCTGAAAATAAATCAAATAATTAGTTGATAATCCAATTATTATACCTACCTTGCAGAAATAATAAAATAATACAATATGAATAACGGAACTGTAAAGTTTTTTAATGAGACCAAAGGATTTGGTTTTATTACTCCTGATGGTGGTGGCGATGATATTTTTGTTCACGTATCAGGGTTAGTTGACCAAATTCAACAAGGCGACCATGTATCGTATGATGTAGAAAACGGTCGTAAAGGCATCAATGCCACTAATGTGAGAGTAAACTAATTATTATATATAATTTATCTTACAGAAAGCGAATCATATGATTCGCTTTTCTTTTTTTGCGGGTTATAAGACGATTACTTCGGTGACTTGAAGTCCTTGTCTGCTGGATTTGGACTTAAACTTCACTTTTTGATCCTGATGCAATACAAAACCTAAAATCTTAAAATTGAAATAGACATTTTCTCGTGTTTCGTTATCGCGGATAAAGCCATATTGACCGGCTTCATTATAGAAAGAAACCTTGCCGTACGCATATTCCTCTTCAGGACGTACTAGATCTTCTTCTTTGAATTCGTATTTCTTTACAGGAGGTGTGTCGGATATGTTTCCATTTTCATCGACATAGGCAAACATCTCTTCTAAAGATTTTCCTTTGTCGTTAGATTCCTGACGTTGTGCTCTTTTTTTCTTCTTTTTCTTTACGTTTTTGCAGTTTTTTTCTTGGCGATTTCTTTTTTTTCTAAATGTTTGTTGGCTTTGACTCATGTATGATTTTTTAATGATGATTTAATGGGAAAAGTCTTACTTATCGTCAAGAATTCTGTGGAAAGAATAGGTAGGCGAAAATGTGCGGCTTTTGTCAAATATACTAAAAATTATTGAAATAAAGGAACTTATTTCTTATTCTTGGTGAATACTAAACTGCATTGCTATGATAATTATTGATTCACCTTCACATGATGCCTATTTCAATATTGCATCGGAAGAATATTTACTTTCCCGTTTTCCAAAAGAAGAAATTCTTCTTTTCTATATCAATGCACCTTCCATTATCATCGGTAAATTTCAGAATACGCTGGCCGAAATTAATCTGGATTATGTGAAGGAACATGGCATCAAGGTGGTACGCCGTCTATCCGGTGGTGGGGCAGTGTATCACGATCTTGGAAATTTGAATTTCTCTTTCCACACCAAAGCTGAAGATAAAGATTTTACGGATTTTGAAACTTTTACCAGACCTGTGGTTAAGTTGCTCAACAAGCTCGGTGTTCCGGCTAAGCTGGAAGGTAGAAATGATCTGCTGGTGGATGGGAAAAAGTTTAGCGGTAATGCCAAGACTATTAAAAATATGAAGATGATTCAGCATGGGACGATTCTGATTCATTCAGAAATGTCGGTTCTTGCCGACGCACTGAAGGTCAATCCGCTTAAGTTTGTCGATAAAGCCGTCAAATCGAACCGTGCTAGGGTGACCAACCTGATAGATTACCTTCCCGAGGGCACCACGACAGAGACGTTTAAGCGCCTTTTTATCGAAGAAATCAAACAAGATAATGAGCAGGTAGAGATTTATAATTTTGATGAAAAAGATATCCGAGCCATAGAAACTTTAGCTGCAGAAAAGTACAGCACGTGGGACTGGAACTTTGGCGCTTCACCGGATTACAATTTTAAGAAGGCTAACAAAGTGCCGGCCGGATTTATAGAAGTGCATCTTGATGTACATAAAGGTTATATCGAAAAAGCTAAGATTTTCGGAGATTTCTTCGCCTCTAATGCCATAGAAGAATTGGAAGAAAAACTGGTAGGAGTGAAGCATGAGGAAGAGGCCTTGAAAAAGGTGTTGCAAGAGAGCGACCTAAAGGCATTTTTCGGAAATGTAACCTTAGAAGAGATATTGGATATCTTCAAATAGATATTTAAGCTCCTGCATAAAAGCATCGAAATATTTTCGATGTTTTTTTATTTTTATTTTACTAGTTTACAGTTTTTTATCGGCAGGCTACCCGTCGGGTAGTCTTGTTTTTACTCCGCGAACTACCTTGTGTGAAGCTTAATGGTTTCTAGTTTGATTTTATTTTTGCCAGCGGAATCAAACTAAGTAACCAAATTAATAACAGATATGAAATTTTCTAAAGTAGCGCTTGTCGGTGTATTATGTGCCGGCTTATTAGCATCCTGCGGAGGCAGAAAAGTGGTTGATACGGGTATTGCATCACAAACTGCACGCATTTCTGGTCAGTTGAAAAGATCGGAATACACTATCATGAATGAAAGCTTCACAGCTACTGTTCAAAACAAAAAACAATACAGAAAATACACGCTAGATGAATTGAAAAAAGTAGCATTCATGATGGCTGAAAAAACAGCAATCGAAAAAGGTGCTGACGGTGTATTAAACCCTACTTTCATGGTTGATCAAAAAAGAAAAACGTATACCGTTACTGCTCGTGTAAAAGGTTACAGAATTAAGAGCGATGACGAGTACATCGATATGGATCAACAGTTGAAAAACGGTGCGACTGGTGGTAATTAATTGAAATTATTTGTAACACCATAATATGCGAAAGGGATATCAAAAGATATCCCTTTTAAATTATCCGATTATGAAAAAGAAACTACTCAAGATAGCCTTGATGTTTGCTGTTTCGCTGACATGTCAGGAAGTTGCAGCGCAGAAGATAGGGCTTAAAGATATTCAAGGTATGACAAGAAAAACTCTTGCCAGCATACAGAGTGAAATGATAGCTCAGGATTTCAGCATTGCTAATATTTTCAACGATAAGTTGAGTGCTACGGATTCCGTGGTATTCAAATACGGCAATAGCATATATCTTTCATATAAATCAAAAAAGAAGACGGAAGGTGCTACGGTAAGCTATAGCTTTCCATTTAAGGATCTTTATATCAACTATTGTAAGGTGTTGGAGTCCAAGTCTTATATGCTTCTACACACTTCTGCAATACCTTCTTTAGGATTGGAAAATATCTATTACGATAAGGAGCAGGGGCAGGTGCTTTCCTTAACGTTGAGACATGAGTCTGCCGAAGATAAAACGTTCTATCCAAGTACCTATACGCTTAAGGTCTTGTCTGCTGATGATGCAGCTAAGCTGTTAAAAAAGCATAAGATAAAGCTAACGGCTTTATAAGACATTTTCTGTTGTGGGGGGAGGTAAAAATGCTGCTTTTCTCTTAAGCTCGTGGCGGCTGTCAACCCCCATAATACTATATATTGCTTTAAGGTGGTATTTCACGGTGTTTTCCGATATAAAGAGAATTTCCCCAATTTCTTTATTGGTCTTTCCTCGCTTAACAAGCTCTATGATATCTCTTTGTCGGTCTGTCAAGGCCATAAGGTCTGCATTTCCTTTCTCCAGATTCGCATGATTGTGTAGTAGGACCGTGCTGTTAGGCTTGTATTTATTTTTTCTGAATGAAAATAAATATCCTATCCCTCCGAACAAGACAAAGAGAATACAAGTCATGATGGTAGAATAACGGACTTTGCTTTTTGCGTATTCCAACTCTTCGGAGGTAATTCGACCTAGATGTTTTTGCTCTATAATGTTCAGCTGTCCTAAGATGTTAGAAGTATCATAAGCTTTCCATAGTTTATTGAAAGCTTCTTGAGCTGAGAGTAGTTCTGCCGCACTATTGGTGTGGAGGTAATATTGCGTTAGGGTGTAGTGAAGAACCAGCGTGTAATATTTACTTTGGTACTGTTGCGCCGCGCGGATGCCTTCTTCAAACGCTTCCAATACTTTATCTTTCTGCCCCTGTCTTTTATTGGAATTCCATTTTTGTGATCAGTGCATACGGTAGATTAGATGTTTGGGGTCTTCTTTTTGGAAGATGTATATCGCTTCGGTAAGCAGTTTTTCTGCTTTCTCGAATTGCTTGTCTTTACTCGCCAGTCCGGCTAAAACTGTCCAATAAAAAGCTTTTATAGGGTCGGGGATATGTTTCAGATGATGAGGGCTTATTTTGCGTAAAAATATTCGCGTCTCCTCCTGCATAGCTGCTTCGTATGCTATAAAAAGCCTTTCAACACTAATTCTTGCTTCTACTTCTTCAAAGTGGCGTTTATCTTTTTTCCAATTTCTTCTGCTAAGGTGAGGCATTCCAGTGCCAAAGTGTAGTTGAACAACTGTTTATATAAGGCGGCTTTGTGAAGAAGAAGCTTATATTGGCCGTAATAATCATCCGCACCGATTTCTTCTCCTTTTTCGAAGGATAAAAAAAAACGATTTCTCTAATTCTCCTTTATGGATTAATGAAGTAATATTTTGTTCGAATTGAGTGGTATTTTTTTGAAGGAATGACAAAGTTTAAAAACAGCTGCAAATTCAATACCACTCCAATTACAAAAGTGTTTGCCATTAAGAACAATCCGTTGTGTTAATGTTTCTTTAAATAGGTAGATGTAGAACTACAAGTTGCAAAGATAAAAATATGATTGTGTAATTTCATTAATGAAAAACAACAAATACCTATTAATAGGTATAAAAAAGCAGGTCTGTCCGGACGACAGACCTGCTTTTTCCTAGCCATAGCGTCTATTAATTTAGATGAATGACAAAATCTTCTTTGCTGAAACGTACTTTCTTCAATTTGACATTCCAGTCGTTAGCTTCGTCTCTATAACCTAAGGCTAATAAAGTCACTGATTTTAACCCCAATTTGTCCAAACCCAAAAGCTTGTCGAGTTGCTCATTGTCGAAGCCTTCCATAGGAGTGGCATCCACTTTTTGTTCGGCAGCAGCTGCGATAGCCAATCCGAAGCCTATATAGCTTGTCTTGCCGTATGGTTAAAATGTTCTTCTTGCGTTTGTTGAGACAGCTTACTCCACAACATATTTTTGTAGTCGTTGGAAAAGCCGGCAGGTAAGTTTCTTTCTTTCTCGCTGTATTCAAAAACTTTGTCCAAATACTCCTGTGTATAACGGTCATAAGCCGCAAATACCAATAGATGCGAACAGTCTACAATCTGAGACTGCCAATAAGCTATAGGTTGAATCTTAGCTTTCAATTCAGGATCTGTAATCTCAATTACTTTGAAAGGTTGTAGTCCAGATGAAGTAGGGGCCAAACGTGCCGCTTCAATGATATAATCGACTTTTTCTTGAGCTACCGCTTGACCATTCATTTTTTTTTGTCGCGTATCTCCACTTTAAATCTTCTAATAAGCTCATATATTATTTTTTTTGTAATGTATAAATAAATCCTTCTACCGCGTCTATAAGGGTAAGAGGAGGTGTGTTTGAAATTTTGTGATTAGAAAGTAGGTCTATAGCAATAAAGCCGTGAAGCATAGACCAAAATGTTTTAAGCTTCAAATGCTTGTCGACCGCCGTATTTTTATGATGAATTAAAACTTTATCAATAGCGTTGAGCATCTGATTGGAACTGGATTTCATTTCCTCGGAGCTATTTATAGTTTCACAGGCAGGTATTCCTAATCCAAACATAATACGATAGTATTTTGTATGGTTAGAAGCAAAATGCCAATAAGCTAATGCTATATTACGTAGATTGTCCTCTGCACTGGAATTTTCCGATAGAGAGTCTTTTAGTTCCTTGGAAAGCAATTTGAATCCCTCTTTCGAAAAATACTCTACAATAGCTTCCTTATTTTCAAAATGCTTATAGATTATAGGGACACTATAATTTATAGCCTCCGCAATTTTGCGGATGGAAAGAGCGTGCCATCCTTCTTCTTGAATAATTTTCCAAGATTCATCGATTATGGCTTGCCTTTGCTCTAATATTTCTTTTTCTCTACGTGATAGCATTTACTTGCATTAGTTAACAGTGTTAGCAAAGCTAACGGTGTTAATTTTTCTATGCAAATTATAATAAAAATTTGTACTTTAATCTGACAATTCCTATTTTGATAAAGCATCTTTCAAGATATCGATGAATAGAAAAAAAATCTCTTTAGTTTTAGGTAGTGGTGGTGCCCGCGGCATTACGCAGATAGGCGTTATCAACTGGTTGATAGAGCATGAATTTGAAATAGACGAGGTGGTAGGTTGCTCCATAGGTTCTTTGGTAGGCGCTGCTTTTGCCGAAGGTCGTATTCATGAGTTGGGAGAATGGATGTCCAAGCTCACTAAGCGGGAAGTATTCCGTCTGATGGATTTCGGAGATCCGCGCTACGGCTTTCTGAAAGGACAGCGCGTGTTGAATACTCTGCAGGAAGTGTTTGAGGATGTACCCATCGAAAATATGAAGATAAACTATGCTGCTGTGGCTACGGATCTTGTCAATGAGGAGGAAGTCGTCTTCCGGAATGGTAGTGTATATCATGCGATAAGAGCTTCTATAGCTATTCCTGGTGTGTTTAAATCCGTCAATACGGGAAGTCAGTTTCTTGTAGATGGAGGAGTGCTTAATCCTCTGCCTATCAACTATGTTCGCCATCGTGAGAATATAATTGTGGCTGTAAATTTAGATGGTCCTCCCTTACTGAAAACACCTATAGCCTACGAGAAGCTGAATGCCATATCCCTGCTGCAAGAGTCCTATTTTGCCATGCGAAGAAAGCTTACACAGCTCAACATAGACTTATACAAACCGAATTATACCGTTCATATTCCACATAATATTTCCGGTATTTGGGACTTTGACCGTTCGAAAGAGTTGATAGATACCGGCTATCAGTTTGCTGAAGAGCAGCTGGCAGGACTTTTAAACGGAAAGAAATAAAAAATGCGATTGACATTTGTCAATCGCATTTTTTCTATAGAAAATAGAATAATTATTCTTCGATTACGACGCCCATTTTGCTGAATTTGTCAATTCTTTCGGCCACCAGTGTGTCGGCATCTTTCGTTTTCAGGATACCTAAGTCGGACAACAGCTGATTCTTAAGGTTGGACGCTGCTTCTTCCGGATTTTGATGGGCTCCTCCCAGCGGTTCTGGGATGATGCCGTCGATAAGGCCGTTGGCCAACATGTCGTCTGCAGTAAGTTTTAAGGCTTCTGCTGCACGTTCTTTGTGATCCCAGCTTCTCCATAGGATAGAAGAACAAGATTCAGGAGATATAACTGAATACCAAGTGTTTTCCATCATATATACACGATCTCCTACACCTATACCTAAGGCACCGCCGGAAGCTCCTTCACCTATAATGACGCAAATGATAGGCACTTTCAATACGGACATTTCTAACAGGTTGCGGGCGATAGCTTCACCTTGACCTCTTTCTTCAGCCTCTAAGCCCGGATAAGCACCCATCGTGTCTATAAGTGTGATGACAGGCTTGTTGAATTTTTCTGCCATCTTCATCAGACGCAACGCTTTACGATAACCTTCTGGGTTCGCCATACCGAAATTACGGTATTGTCTTTCTTTGGTGTTCTTACCTTTCTGATGACCTATGATCATCACTGACTGACCGTTGATTGACGCGAAACCACCTACGATAGCTTTGTCGTCTTTTACTGTGCGGTCTCCGTGAAGTTCGATGAAGTCTTCACAGATCATGTTTATGTAGTCCAACGTCTGCGGGCGTTCCGGATGTCTTGACATTTGAACTTTTTGCCAGCCCGTCATGTTTTTATATACTTCAATTTTTGTTTGTTCCAACTTTTCTTCCAATTCGCGGATGGTAGCACTCATGTCCACTTTCGTCTTTTCTGACACCTGCTTCACTTTCTCTATCTGTGTTTGCAATTCTGCGATTGGCTTTTCAAAATCAAATGTAGTATTCATATAATAAATTACACTCATCGTTTATTCTGGCTAAGTTAGTGTATTTTTGGATAATTTAAAACGCTTTTTTATTCCTCGGCAACAATTAATTTTATTAGTTTAGTACTGTTTGAATTAGCGGATAAACTTTTTTGCATGAACACTATAGTTATCTTTATACTTAAGGTTGTAGCAGCTATTTTATTTGTAGCCATATATATTGTATTTCCGGATACTAAGGAAAATGCTGTACTTCTACAGGCTATTAAAGGGGGAAACACCTTTCTGATTCCTAGCATTATCTTGTCTATCATTCGTTTTACCGTTATTTCGCTCTATAATGCCCGCCATGCAAAAAAAAACGTGCGAGGCAATTTCGTGCTGGCCATTAACAGGGTGACAAGTATGGTGAACGCCGTACTTCTGGTTATTGCGATCATGGTAGGCTTAGGAATTAACCCTATAGAGTTTGTAACCAGTTTGACCATCGTGGCCATGGCTATTGCGGTACTGTTTAGAGATTATATTACCAACCTGCTGAGTGGCCTTTTTTATTATGTTTTCGGATCAGCTGTCTGTAGGGGACCGCATCAAGGTGGGAGATTATAAGGGAAGAATTATGGATATCAATTTCGCTAATATTGTCTTGCAAAATGAGGAAGATGATATCGTTATGGTGCCCAACAATCTGGTGTTTACGCAGGCTATAGTTAACCTGTCGGCACACCGCTCACAGCTCTTTACCATAAAATTTGAGCTGCCGCTGTCCGTAGCCTCCGATATAAAAACTTTGGAAAAGGAGATTGTCCCTATTTTAACCAATCATCCGAATATAGATCAAAGCCACACACCGAAGCTTATTGTGCAAGAAGTAGGAAAAGATTATGTAAAATATAAGTTTGAGCTATACGCTACTACGAGTAGTAACAGGCTACATCGCGATATAGAAAATGAAATATTGCGTGAGATCCTGCTGTTTGAACACGATAGAATCAAATCTTCCTAACCTTAACATTTTCGACGAAATGGTTGGATCCTTTCTGCAAAATGAGATCGGCTCTGTATTTTGTCGGTAAAATGTTGTTATGCAGGTTGGGACTGTTGATTTCATTCCATATATGTATGGCCATGGCTTTGCTCTCTTCCGGTGTCAGGTTGGCATAGCGGTGGAAGTAAGAGTCCGGATCTTGGAAGGCTGTGGCTCGTAAGGACTCAAAGCGGTTGATATACCACTGTATGATGTCTTCTTCTTTCGCATCCACATAAATAGAGAAGTCAAAATAATCGGAAACGAAAATCTTGTTGTTTTGTCCTTTCTGGGAGTTTACCTGCAACACGTTGATACCTTCAAGGATAAGTATGTCAGGATCTTCAATTAGTAGGGTATCGTCAGGCAGAATATCATAATGAAGATGCGAATATACGGGTACGATATGTTGGCGTATACCCGACTTTACGGCGGTGAGGAAGTTGAGGAGTTTCTTGGTATCGTAACTTTCGGGAAAACCTTTGCGGTTGAGGATTCCTCTTTCGGAGAGCACCTTGTTAGGGTAGAGGAAACCGTCAGTAGTGACCAAAGCAACCTTGGGTTTTTCCGGCAGGAAGGAGAGCACCTTTTGGAGCACTCTTGCTGTAGTACTTTTGCCTACCGCTACAGAACCAGCTATACCAATAATAAAGGGGAGCTTCTGCTGGTTTCTACGGAAGAATTTGTTTATAGTATGACGCACTTCGTGGTATTGCTGGATATGAAGTTCCAGCAGGCGTGCCAACGGAAAGTAAATTTCTTCGATTTCCGCATAGTTTAGCGGTTCGTTGGCTGCATGCAGCTTGTCTATCTCCTCAACACTTAAGCTTAGGTTGAAGTGGCCGTTCAGTTCTTTCCATTCTGCTCGATTGAAATCTAGGAAAGGACTGTTCAAAAGTTTTTCTTCCGGAGATGATAGCATTTATTTTTCCTTTTAGTGGCGCAAATATAGCTTTCCTACAATTTTTTGAAAGGATTTATTTTTATTCTTTTTCATCCAATAATCCTTCTATTATTAACGAACCTGTCGCGGGATTTGTTGCTAGTGGTACATTATATAAATCACATATTCGCATAAGCATCTGTATATCTGGTTCGTGTGGGTGCTTTCCTAAAGGATCTCTGAAGAATATTATTCCCGAAATTTTACCTTCTGCTGCCAATGCCGCTATTTGGGCATCACCTCCCTTGGGACCACTAAGTTTCAACTCTACTTGTAAGCCTGTTTGCAGAATATATGTTCCGGTAGTTCCTGTAGCAATGAGATGGGCTTTTTTAAGGTATTCGATATGGTCTTTGACGAAGGCTACCATCTCTGCCTTTTTTCCGTTCGTGCGCAATCAATGCTATTGTTTTCATAAGCAAACAGTTTATATAGTTTAGTATATTTTCTTATCCAAAGAATATGTAAGCCACTACGATTGCCGCGATGACACCTACGAGCTCGGATAGCAGGGCGCATGGCAAAGCGTGTCTCGCATTTTTGATGGCTACCGATCCGAAATATACCGCCAATACATAGAATGTCGTTTCGGTAGATCCTTGGATGACACATGCCACGCGAGCAGCAAAGTCGTCAGCCCCTTTGGTATTCATAAGTTCCACCATCAGTCCCCTTGCTCCAGATCCACTTAAAGGTTTCATGAAGGCCACTGGCAGCGCCTCTACAAAAGAAGTGTCGAAGCCAAGTTTGGCGATGACAAACGAAATACCTTGTACAAGGTAGTCCATAGTTCCCGAAGCTCGGAAGACAGCTATAGCCACGAGGATAGCTACCAAGTAGGGGATGATATTCACCGCAACGGAAAAACCTTCTTTAGCACCTTCTATAAAGGCGTCATATACATTAATTTTTTTGTAAAAGGCTAAAGCTATGAAGGATACAAAAATGGTAAACAGGATAACATTCCCCGCCACTTTGGAGATAATTTCTATTTCGGGCTGAGATAGTGTAGAGAAATAGTATAACAAGGCCCCGATAGCGACAGTCAGCGTACCCAAATAAAGAAGGATGGTCTTGTTGAATAAGTTTATTTTCTGATAGATGGAAACCAAAATCAGGGCTGCCAATGTAGAAAAGAAAGTAGCGATAAGAATAGGCAGAAAGATGTCCGAAGGTTGTGCTGCTCCTGCTTCTTGGCGGTACGCCATGATGGAAATGGGCAATAATGTAAGGCTCGAGGCATTAAGCACGATAAACATAATTTGTGCATTGCTGGCCGTATCTTTTTTAGGGTTTAGCTCCTGCAGTTCCTTCATGGCCTTCAGTCCCAACGGAGTAGCTGCATTGTCCAACCCTAAGGCATTGGCAGAGAAGTTCATCAGTATGGAGCCTAATGCGGGATGGTTTTTCGGAATTTCAGGAAAAAGTTTATTGAAAAAAGGACCTACCAGACGTGCGAAGATGGCGATCATACCGCCTTTTTCACCTATTTTCATGATGCCTAAAGCAAAGGTCATCATACCTATTAATCCTAATGAGATAGATGCTCCATTGGCTGCACTGTCGAAAAGTGATTTGATTATATTTTGGAAAACTTCGGTGTCGCCTCCAATAAGTTTCACTAATGCTACTACAAAAGTGATAAGAAAAAATGATATCCAGACGTAATTTAAAGCCATATTTGTTCTATTTCAGTAGTAAATGTAAGAGTTCTGCCTGATTCTAACAATTTGGTATTTGGTTTTTTGCGTTAATTTTTTGTGACCAAAGGTCAACGGCTTACTTAAGAAGTAAGGGTTTGCAGGATGGCCGATGCTTTGAGTAAGCATTCGTTATACTCTTTTTCAGCTTCGGCATCAATGGTAATGGCCCCACCTGTATGAAAGGAAAGATACTTTTCACTCTGGTTGTAGAGGATAGTGCGGATGACCACATTGAAGTCGAAATCTCCTTCCGGAGAAAAATATCCTACGGTTCCCGAATATACTCCACGGCGTGAATGTTCATAGGTATCGCACAGCCGCATAGCCGACACTTTAGGTGCCCCCGTCATAGATCCTGGAGGGAATATGTTTTTAATAGCTTGAATATCACTTATCTCTTTGCTCTTAGTGCAAGTGATGGTGGATATTAGCTGATGAACCTGTTTAAAGGTGTGTACTTCCAGTCTACGCTCTGCTGCTACCGTTCCGGGCTGAGCCGACCGTGTCATGTCGTTGCGTACCAAGTCCACAATCATCACATTTTCTGCGATTTCTTTTGGATTTGATTTCAGCTCGTTGATGATGTTTTCGTCCTCTTCGTGAGTATTCCCTCGAGGTGCTGTGCCCTTGATAGGTTGTGAAATCAGCATGTTGTCCCTTTTGGCGAGAAAACGTTCAGGAGAGGCAGACAGAATATATCTATCTGACAGCTTGAAGAAAGTTGAAAACGGAGTAGGAGATACCCTGTTCAGTTTTTGATAGACTGCGAGAGGATTTATGACGGCATTTTCGGCATAGAATTCTTGACAAAGATTTACTTCGTAAATGTCTCCACGCCGTATATGACGAATCATATGATCGAAAGCCGTGAAATACTCTTCCTTACTCATCCGGGTTCGGATATTTGGAGTGGCAGTGTTTTCCTCTTTAGCTTCTTCCGAAAAGTTGTTGATTTGGTCAAATACTGCTTTAGGATCGTCGGCTTCTATATGTATGGAGGTACCACAGAACTTTATCAGTACCTTGGGAATAAAAAAATAACAGTCCGGAAATTTCAGTGGATTTGGGAAGGGGGTGTGTAGCTCTTCAATCTCGTTTTTGAGGTCATAACCAAAAAAACCAAACATCCAATGTTGCGGATGTTTGGTTTTAAATATTTCCAAACTTTCGAAAGTGTTTTGGGAACTCTCGAAGGTAGCTATGCTATCTACTGCCAAGATAGAGTCTATGGCCGAGAAGACGTCCTTATAGCCATTCGATTGAAGATAACAACACTGTTCAAACTGCTCCGCCCAAGCTAAAGCTTTACGTTCAAATCCTTCTATGTTTACTTCAAAGATGGCTTTTGCCATGTCTTATTTCAATACGATAGTTTGTGTACGATCTGGACCTACTGACAAATATTTGATTGGAACTTCCAACGCTTTTTCTAAGTACGCAATGTAGTTGGCCAAAGCCGCAGGGATTTCTTCTTTCGAGCGTATACCTGTAAGATCTTGATTCCAACCTTCAATTTCTTCGTAGATAGGTTCCGGCTTAATGGCGTTGATGTCGTACGGCATATAGTCGATTACCTCACCATTGTATTTGTAGTGCGTACAAGCATATATCTTTTCGAAGCTATCTAACACGTCGGCTTTCATCATGACAAGCTCGGT
>NZ_JXAC01000011.1 GCF_000814685.1 Sphingobacterium sp. T2 | reverse complement strand
CTACCAACATGATTTTGTCCGGATAGTATTTGACACAGCGGCTCCTGCAAGACGTCCTCCATCGTCCGCCCCTCCAATATCAAATCAGAACCCAGGCAGCAGCACAAAACCATACAGGATTCAAAACAATATTAACTCCGTTATATACCAAAGGCTGCCCGGAAGAGGTGTACTGCTGTCCATAGAGCCATTGTTGCTTGCGTATATCTTCGTCTTCAAACAGATGGAAATAAGCAGGCTGCGCACTCCAGCCGTTCCACGGGTTACCATTCAGATCGAAGGTCTGACGGTGAGCATAATGCAATACTTTAAAAAACAAAGCATTTCCTGTAGCTCGTGACGCATCAAAAGGAATAGAAAATATAGGTTCTGGACTGTCCGCTCCATTGTCAGGTTTAAACTGCGCAAGATAATCTGTTTCCAAGGCAAATTTTTGTGACTCTATAATTTTGTTGGCATGTTCCACCACCTTATTCCAATTCGGGGTGCTTGTATAAACCTGCGCATTGAGATATGCTTTAGCTAACAATGCATGGGCAAACCATTTTGTAGGTCTTCCATATGTTTGCAGAGACTTGTCTTCACTCAGCAGTGGTAGGTTTTCCTCCAGTTCCGAAACGATAAAATCAAATATCTGCGCGCGTGGTGTGGTGGTAGGCAGTTCGGTCCCCGTGTCAAAGGTCGTCACTAAAGGCAGGTTGCCGTAAGCATCCATCATCAGATAATAGTACCAAGCACGCATGGTCTTTATCTCAGCGATAGTCTGATCTTTCTGTTCTGAGTCCTCTGATTTCTCGATAACACTAAGCACCCTGTTGCAGGTTCCTATAGCGCTAAATCCCCAGTTCCAAGCATTACGTACCACCTCGTGCGACGGAGACCATGTATGGAAATGCATGTCGCGCCATTTTCCTCCATCGAACCAGTCTCCTCCTCTTGTAGGGATGACTACCTCATCCGCTCCTGCAGTTTGCAGATCAAAGTAATCCGCAAAATATCCTCTTGCCGAAGTATAAACAGGTCCTGTTACTGCGACAAAACTGTTCAGGAGTCTTGGGAAAAGTTTCTTCGGTATAGGCCGAATACACTTCATCGTCAAATTTGAAACAACCTGTACTTAACAGTGTAAGTCCGGACAAAAGGGCTATATAGAGTTTATTTTTTGTCAGTTTCATAGCAAAATCATTTAAAAAGTAAGATTACAGCCTAAGATGAACGAGCGTGTCTTTGGATAATAGCTCCTGTTATCTATTCCCGGAGAAAGTCCTCCTAAGTTTAGTTCGGGATCCACGCCAGTATATTTGGTAATCGTAAACAAGTTTTGAGTTGTGAGATAGATGCGAGCCTGTTTTATATAACGAGACTGTGTCATCGGGAATTTGTATCCTAACGTGGCATTATCCAACCGCAAGAATGAACCGTCTTCCAAGAATCTGCTTGATGCTATCAATGGGGTTTCAAATATTCCTTCTTCTACGGCTTCCTTTACGATATTAGTTACATTGGCCTGCTGAAGGCGCGACAAGTCGGCCCTTGTAGCATTGAAAATCTGGTTACCATACATTCCTCGTAAGAACACATTCAAATCCCAATTTTTGTATTTTAAGGTATTGTTCCAAGCATAGGTGAATTTTGGCAACGCATATCCCATAATCTGATAGTCGTCAGGGGCAGAAATCTGATCTTGGGTGACCAACTCTCCCGACGGCTTCTGATAAATCGTTCGCTTGGCATCCTCATCATAACCTATATATTTAGCCACATAGAATGTTCCTATAGGTTGTCCCGGCAACACGATGGATGCCGTCTGTCCTGTCCATCCCTCCAGTCCTATTCCTCCCTCATATCTTTCGGTTACTCCAATGTTTTCTATGTTGGAAGACAAAGACCCTACCTTGTTCACATTACGAGCAAAGTTCAGCGTGGTGCTATAACGAAAATTCCCTTTGTTAATGATATGGGCATTCAATACGATTTCCACGCCTTTATTATTCATAGAAGCACCATTAGCCAGTAAGCGATCAAACTGATAAGGAGGTGAAGGAACATTATATTCGTATAGCAAATCTTTCGTCTCTTTGTCATAATATTCTATGCTACCTCCCAATCTTCCGCGCCACAACTCAAAGTCCAATCCGACGTTAAACATTGCCGTACTTTCCCATTTAAGATTAGGGTTTTCATTCTGATTGACCCCATAAGCGTTTATCCAACGACCGTTATAGAAAAATTGTCCGTCACGGGGGCCAAACATGATTATGCTTCGATATGGATCAATATTCTGGTTGCCCGAAACTCCGTATCCTACGCGCAGTTTCAACTCCGAAAAAAGTTGCTGGTCCTGCATGAACCCTTCTCTGGACAGACGCCAGGCAGCAGAAACGGAAGGGAATGTTGCCCAGCGGTTATTTTTACCGAATTTTGAAGATCCATCTCTTCTTAGAGAAGCAGAGAGCAAATACTTATCATCATAATTGTAGCCCACTCGTCCATACACGGAAATCAACAAGGATTCTTTAATCTGTGGATAACCGCTGAAAGGATTATACCCATCAGGAAGTGTTCCCAAATTAAGGTTGTTGTCTATCAAGTCATCCGACATGAATCCTACTGCTGAGGCCCAGATGCCATCATCATTTTTGGTGCGTTGATAGGAGTATCCGGCCATGGCTTCCAGATTATGTACATTACTAAAAGTATGGGAATAGTTGAGATAGGATTCCAAAATTTTATCTATATGTTTTAGACTAGTTCGCTCGGCATATCCTCTTCCCAATGCGAAGGAATCAAAGTCCGTGCGGTGCATATAATATTTCTTGTCCCAATGCCGGCGTTGGTAGGAAAGAATATTAGACCATATTAAGCCATCCGCAATTTTCAAATCTCCTTTGAAATTTCCCAATAAGGTATTGTTGCTTCTAGATTCATCCCGCTGGTTGAGCATTGCCACAGGATTCATGTATCCTGTACGTCCCACCACCTGAAAGTAGCCGCCATATTGTGCATATTCCGGATCATCCGACATGATCGGCGATGTAGGTACATAACGGGCAGCGCCATTAAAAATACCATAATCAATATGTTGGGAAGTGATAATGCTATTACCTATATTAAAGGAGAGCTTTAGCCTGTCATCAAAAGCATTTTGATCAATCCCTACACGGGCTACAATTTTTTCAATGCCGTTACGCTTCACTATCCCCTGATTATTGAAATAATTAAGAGAGGCATTATAACGTGTGTGCTCCGTGCCACCTCCTAATGACACATTGTGATTGTGTGAAATTCCGGTACGCGTAATCGCTTTTTGCCAATCCGTTTCATAGCCCGTTTCATTGGGAGCTACGGTAAGGCCGTGCTCTTCGACAAAGGCCTTATGTTCGGCAGCACTAAGCACATTAACTTTATTGGATATCATCTCCGTAGCTGCATAACCGCTATAATTGATGACTGGAGCGCCGGCTTTTCCTCGTCGTGTGGTTACAAAGATCACCCCATTTGCAGCTCTCGATCCATAAATAGCTGTGGAGGAAGCGTCTTTCATCACATCCATGGAAACAATGTCATCTGGCGCTACCAACTCTATATTGGCACCAACTATACCGTCGATAACATACAGAGGTGCTGAGCTTGCCGTCAAGGAAGAAGGACCTCTTAGCTGCATAGTAGCCCCTGCTGTAGGATCCCCTCCAGCTCTATTCACCACCAATCCCGCGACCTTTCCCGCCAGCAGCTGATCCGGAGAGCTTACCACACCTTTGTTAAAGTCTTCCGGCGTCACACTACTAATAGATCCCGTCACTTGCTTACGCTTGGTAACCCCATATCCAATGACCACGACCTCTTCCAGTTGATCTGCCTCCAACACCAAATCAAAATCTAACTGATTCTGACCCGATACAATTTGGATAGTTTTCTGGGCATCCCTATACCCGATAAGTTTTACTACAACTGTCTGAGATCCCAAAGGCACATTATGGATAACGTATATGCCCTGTTCACTTGTGGATGTAGCAGCACCGGTAGTCAAAAGACTTACAGTAGCACCGGCAACAGGAAGACCATCTTGGTCCACCACTTTTCCTGTGAGTGAATTTGCTTGACCATAACTTTTTGAAACTCCTGCACCAAGCAGAAAAATCAAAAAAGCAGACAAATAGCAAATCACCCTGCAACGTACAGTAGATTTTTGCATAATTCAGATTGTGTTTGTTTAGTAATTGTGTATTTAGTTTATATATTGGTTAACAGAACTTCTCTTAAAAGAAGAAGAACCATATTAAATGTTTTCGGTTTTAAATATAACAATCTGAATTTTACTTTAAAAGAAATTTTTGTTGAAAATAGGATTTTTCGAAAGAGGGCTAGGATGAAAAGATTTTATTTTACATAACAAAAATGGGTGACTAAATCACCCATTTTTCGCATTTATCCAAAAATTCTTGTTGTATGTCAGCTCCGATACCGATATCATCGCTGATAGAAATCTTATATCCGTCATATTGAATTCCTCCTATTACAGGATCTGCCAGATGTCCCACCATACAGGTATCCAAGTCATAGAATTTAACATTCGGTGCAGCATAGACAAAATGAACCTTTGCTGCCAGTGCCAAACGAGACTCTAACATTCCACCAATCATACAAGGAATATTATATTCAGCAGCTACAGACTGAATCTTTAGTGCTTCGTATATTCCTGACGACTTCGAGAATTTGATATTGATATAGTCGCAAGCATCCGCCTTACATAATCTTTCAGCATCGTGATGATTATATACGGATTCATCAGCCATGATAGGGACAATAGTACGTGTACGCAGTTCCGGCAGCAGGTGATCATTATACGTACGCATAGGCTGCTCACAAAACTGTATTTTATACGGCTCAAGCCCTTGCAAAGCTTCTACAGCTCCTTCAAAGGACCACCCCTGGTTTGCATCCACTCGGATAGGAATATCAAATCCTACAGCCTGACGGATAGCCTTGATGCGTGCGATATCGTCCTGCGGCTTCTTTCCTAATTTTACCTTAAGAGCAAAAGCTCCACCCTCTTTCAGGCGTAGCGCCTTTTCGGCCATCTCTTCCGCAGTAGCAATACCCAACGTAATATCGGTGATAATCTCTCGGCGTTCTCCCTTAAGAAATTTGTATAGCGGCAAGTCGGCAGCCTTAGCGTTCAAATCATATAAAGCCATGTCAAACGCCGATTTGATGGTCGCATTGCCCGCAATATAAAGGTGTAGTTCTGCCAGACGATCTTCTATAGCCAAAGGATCTTTTCCTTTCCAGATTTTGGCAAAGTCCTGTGCCACGGCAATACAGGTGTTCTGCGTCTCTCCCACAATCATCGGAAAGGCTGAACATTCGCCTACACCATATAAATCAGTATCTGTAATAATCTTAATAAAAGTGTTCTGCGCATAATCCATAGTGCCCGTCGCTATAACGAAGGGTTCCATGGGAATACTTAATCGATAGATTTCTATTTCTTGAATTTTCATGTCTATTAATATGGGATTAACAAAAAAACGAATGAAATTTCATTTTACCAATGTTTTGGTGAAATAAATACAATCCTCGCTCTTCGTGTCGGAACAAATTACAAAAACATTAAATATTCTTAAATTTTATTGAAAATTTTTCAAAGATTTAAGTTTTTATTTTTTATATTAGCAAACTCGAATTAGTCAAATCATAATTTAGTAGAATAGAATGCAGCAAGAAGGACTTTACAACCCGGAATTTGAACACGATGCATGTGGTGTAGGCTTTGTAGCGCACATTAAGGGTAAAAAATCGCATGACCATGTTCGCGATGCCTTAGTGATGTTGGAAAACATGGAGCACCGCGGAGCCTGCGGATGTGATCCTGAAAGTGGTGATGGAGCAGGAATCATGATACAGATCCCGCATGAATTTTTTTGGGAAGAATGTATCAACTTAGACATCCAATTACCTGAACCCGGTTATTATGGGGTAGGTATGGTATTTTTACCGAAAGACGAAACATTAAACCAGATCTGCCGTCAGGTAATTCAAGAGGCGACGGAAGACCGTAAGATGGACTTTTTAGGCTTCAGAACTGTTCCGGTCAACAAAGAAGGTATAGGGCCAACAGCGTTAAGTGCCGAGCCAGAAATCGTGCAGTTTTTCGTTTCACGTCCTGTAGGGGTGACCAATACGGAAGATTTTGAACGTAAATTATATGTCCTTAGAAGACTTATCATTCAAAAGATCAAAGCCACCCAAGAATATCCGCTACCATTATATATAGCATCGCTTTCTTGCAAAACTATAGTATATAAAGGGCAATTGACAACATATCAGGTTGGCACTTATTTCAAAGACCTTAGAGATCCTCGTGTAGTATCGGCCTTTGGCTTGGTACACTCGCGTTTCTCTACCAACACCTTCCCATCGTGGTCGTTGGCCCAGCCTTTCCGTTTTTTGGCCCATAACGGAGAGATTAATACCCTTACCGGTAACCTCAACTGGTTTTATGCAGGGGTGCGTTCTCTTTCTTCTCCTTATTTTACAGAAGAAGAAATGGAAATCCTTCTCCCTGTGGTTGATAAAGGCCAATCGGACTCAGCATGCTTGGATAATGTTGTAGAGTTATTGCTTCATAGTGGACGTAGCTTACCTCACGTCATGCTGATGTTAGTTCCCGAGGCATGGGACGGAAACCCACAGATGGATCCTTTGAAAAAAGCATTCTACGAATACCATGCTACCTTGATGGAACCATGGGACGGCCCAGCGGCATTATGTTTTACCGACGGTAAAGTAATTGGTGCGACCTTGGACCGCAACGGCCTTCGTCCATTACGCTACGCCGTAACTTCGGACGACCGTGTGATTGTTGCATCGGAAGCAGGAGCACTCCCTATAGACGAATCTACCATCATCAAAAAAGGTCGCCAACAGCCGGGAAAAATCTTTGTCGTGGATATGGAACAAGGTAAAATCCGTACCGATGAAGAGGTCAAAGGCGAGTTGGTAAGCAAGCAGCCGTACGGCGACTGGATAAACAAATACAAAATCAAGTTAGAAGAACTCGCAGAGCCTCGTGTGACATTTACTTATCTGTCCAAAGACTCTGTGTTCAAATATCAACAGGCATTCGGATACTCACGTGAAGATATAGAAACCATCCTTTCACCTATGGCAACTACAGGCTATGAGCCGGTGGGGTCTATGGGTACGGATGTGCCTCTTGCCGTATTGTCCGACCATCCTCAACATCTGACAAGCTATTTCAAACAGTTTTTTGCTCAGGTGACCAACCCACCGATAGACCCTATACGTGAGCGTCTGGTGATGAGTTTGGCAACATTCATCGGCAATTCCGGTAATATCTTGGTAGAAGATCAAAAGTCTTGTCATTGTGTAACTTTGGAACATCCCATTCTGACTTCTAGCGAATTGGAAAAACTACGCTCTATCGACACGGGAGTGTTCCAAGCAAAAACCTTACAATGCTATTTCAAGGCGGACGGCAAGCCAGGCTCATTAGAAGCCGGACTGGAGCGTCTATGCCGTTACGCAGACGATGCCGTACGTGACGGATTTGAAGTGATCATCCTTTCGGACCGCGCCATAGACTCACAACATGCCGCCATACCATCGTTGTTGGCGGTTTCTGCCGTTCACCATCACCTTATCAAAACAGGCAACCGTGGTGCTATAGGACTTGTGGTAGAAGCCGGAGACGTATGGGAGGTACACCACTTCGCCTGTCTGCTAGCCTTCGGTGCTACAGCCATAAATCCTTATCTTGCTTTAGCAAGCATACGCACGCTGAAAGAGCAAGGTTTGTTGGATACTGAGCTTGAATGGCCTCAACTACGCAAAAACTATGTAAAGGCAGTATGCAATGGTTTACTCAAAATCTTCTCGAAGATGGGTATCTCCACACTTCAATCATATCACGGAGCACAAATCTTCGAAGTGTTGGGTATAGACAAATCTGTTGTTGACAAATACTTCTGTGGAGCGGTTTCTCGCATCGGAGGCCTGACGCTTGACGATATCGCTCAAGAAGCACTGAAGAAACACTGGAGAGCCTTTGCCCCTACCCGCAACGTAAAACCTATCTTGCCGGAAGGCGGTATCTACCAATGGAAACGTCGCGGAGAAGGACATCTTTGGAATCCACAGACAGTACACCTGCTACAACAAGCCTGCCGCAATAACGACTATCAAGCGTATAAGAAATATTCGGCATTGATTAATAACCAAAAAGAGCGTATGTTCACCTTACGCGGCTTATTGGACTTTGCCAAACATAGAAATCCTATCCCTCTGGAGGAGGTAGAACCTGCCACAGAAATTATGAAGCGCTTTGCTACAGGAGCTATGTCTTTCGGTTCTATCTCACATGAGGCACACTCTACACTGGCTATTGCTATGAACCGTATCGGTGCCAAATCCAACACGGGAGAAGGAGGGGAAGACGAAATCCGCTATCAAAAACTGCCTAATGGAGACTCTATGCGATCGGCTATCAAGCAGGTGGCATCAGCACGCTTCGGAGTTACATCAAACTATCTCACTCAGGCTGACGAAATCCAGATCAAGATGGCACAAGGGGCTAAACCTGGAGAGGGCGGGCAGCTTCCTGGCCATAAAGTGGATGAGTGGATTGCTAAAGTACGTCACTCTACACCTGGTGTAGGCTTGATTTCTCCTCCACCACATCATGACATCTATTCTATCGAAGATTTGGCACAGCTGATTTTCGACCTGAAAAATGCCAACAGGGAGGCTCGTATCAACGTGAAATTGGTGTCTAAGGCGGGTGTAGGAACCATTGCCGCCGGTGTTGCCAAAGCCCATGCCGACGTCATCCTCATCGCGGGATATGATGGAGGTACGGGAGCTTCTCCTATAAGCTCTATCAAACATGCCGGACTACCATGGGAGCTAGGGCTCGCAGAAGCACATCAAACCTTGGTGAAAAACAAACTGCGCAGCCGTGTAGTGCTACAAGCCGATGGACAGATGAAGACAGGCCGTGACCTTGTCATAGCAACCCTCTTAGGAGCAGAAGAATGGGGCGTAGCTACAGCTGCCTCATCGCCGGAGGATGTATCATGATGCGCAAATGTCATCTGAACACCTGTCCTGTAGGCGTGGCCACTCAAGATCCTGAATTACGTAAGCTATTCTCTGGAAAACCAGAAGATATTATCAACCTGTTCCGCTTCTTGGCAGAAGAGATGCGCGAAATCATGGCAGAATTAGGCTTCCGATCAATCAATGAGATGGTAGGTCGAGCTCAATTCTTGAAAAAACGTGAAGATATCAATCACTGGAAAGCCAGCAAAGTAGACTTCTCCAGCATTCTGTACGTGCCGCGCAATGAAATAGGACAGACCTTATATAATACCGAAGAACAAGACCATGGCTTAAGCATGATTTTGGATTGGGGGCTGATAAAGCAGGCAAAAGAAGCTTTGGAAAACAAAACCCCTGTGTTCGGAACTTTCAAGGTAAAAAATACAGACCGTACCATAGGAACGATGCTGTCAAACGAAATTTCGAAACGCTACGGTTCCGAAGGTCTGCCAGACAACACCATCAACTTTAAGTTCGAAGGGTCGGCGGGTCAGTCTTTCGGAGCATTCAACACCAAAGGTATTTCGTTTGAATTGGAAGGTGAAGCCAACGACTACGTCGCCAAAGGTTTGTCGGGAGCTCAGATCGCAATCTACCCATCTAAGGACAGCAAGCTTGTCCCTCACGAAAACATCATCATCGGCAACGTAGCCTTGTACGGCGCCACCTCCGGACACCTTTTCGTCAACGGTATGGCGGGAGAGCGTTTTGCCGTACGTAACTCAGGAGCTACAGCAGTAGTAGAAGGTGTGGGAGACCACGGCTGTGAGTATATGACAGGAGGACGTGCCTGATTTTAGGAGAGACGGGAAGAAACTTCGCAGCAGGGATGAGCGGCGGTATAGCTTGGGTATATGATATTAAAGGCAATTTCAGAATCAACTGCAACCAAGAAATGGTGGACCTAGACCCACTTGAACCAGAAGATGAAACAGCCATCATATCCTTACTGAAACGTCATATCCACCTCACTGGAAGTGAGAGGGCAACATATATCTTAGAAAATTGGGCTACAGAAAAGAACAAATTCATTAAGGTGTTCCCTCGCGAATACAAAGCGGTGTTAAGAAAAAAAATGGTTGTAGCTTAATTAAAGGGAATTAAATCATGGGAAAAGCAACTGGATTTTTAGAATTTGACAGAGTACTTCCGCCAAAAGAGGCTGTAGAAAATAGAAAACAACAACTATAAAGAGTTTGTACACACCTACACAGACGAACAACTCAACACACAAGCTGCCCGCTGTATGAACTGTGGCATTCCGTTTTGTCACTCGGGTTGTCCATTAGGCAATGTCATCCCCGAATTCAACGACGCTGTCTACGATGGAAGATGGGAAGACGCCTACAACATCTTGAGCTCGACAAATAACTTTCCTGAATTCACAGGACGTATATGCCCTGCTCCATGCGAATCGGCATGTGTGTTGGGCATAAACAAAAACCCTGTAGCCATTGAGGAAATAGAAAAACATATCATAGAAATTGCCTATAAAAAAGGCTATGTTAAACCCGCTACGCCAGTATTAAAGACAGGCAAAAAAGTGGCAGTAGTAGGCAGCGGTCCCTCAGGTTTGGCTGCCGCAGCCCAGCTCAACAAGGCTGGACACGATGTAGTGGTTTACGAACGTGACGATAAAGTAGGGGGCCTTCTTCGCTATGGCATTCCTGACTTCAAGTTGGACAAGTCCGTAGTGGACCGCCGTATTGAAATCATGAAGGCATCCGGCATAGAGTTTCGCACCAACGCCGAAGTAGGAAAGAATGTTCCCGTCTCTGAGCTGGATCAATACGATGCGGTGGTGCTAGCCGGCGGCTCGACTATTCCGCGTAACCTCAATATTCCGGGCCGTGAGCTTAAAGGCGTCCATTTTGCCATGGAATTCCTAAAACAACAGAACAAGCGTATAGGCAACTCTCCAATAGAGGTAGAAGAAATTCTGGCTACAGGAAAAAATGTATTGGTCATCGGCGGTGGCGACACCGGATCAGACTGTGTAGGAACAGCCAACAGACAAGGCGCCAAGTCAGTAACGCAATTCGAGCTTATGCCTCAACCACCGAAAGCCCGTACAGCAGCTATGCCATGGCCAACCTACCCTATGCTCCTGAAAACTACAACATCGCATGAGGAAGGCTGTCAACGATTCTGGAGTGTAAGCACAAAAGAATTCTTAGGAGATGACAAAGGACATGTGCGCGCCGCTCTTGTTGTAGACTTAGAATGGGAAACCGACGCCAACGGCCGTCCCGTGAAATTCAAGGAAGTAGAAGGCTCACAGCGTGAAATCCCATGCGAGCTGGTAACACTGGCTATGGGCTTCCTGCACCCTCAACACGAAGGCCTACTGCAGCAGCTGGGTATCGCCCTAGACGAAAGAGGCAACGTCAAAGCAGCTGAAGGTTCTTATCAAACCAACATTCAGAAGTACTTCACTGCTGGCGACATGCGCCGCGGACAGTCACTGGTAGTATGGGCTATCTCCGAAGGCCGCGAATGTGCCCGTAAAGTTGATGAATACTTGATGGGACAAACCGCACTCGAAAGTAAAGAGGCCGTATTCGATTACGCTTAAGCAGCTACTAATCATCATCTATATTTCAATCTAAACCTTCTCGCACGTCTGAGAAGGTTTTCTTTTTATTTCTGCCTATGACAATTTTATAATTGAGAAAAAATACATTAACTTTAGCTGAAATTGTCTTAGAGAATCACTAGGTTTGCTACTACAAAACCATCGACCTATTTAAATTATGAGATTTATCAAGATTACGTTATTTTTTATTTTAACATTCCTTTCTCATTCTCTTTTTTCTCAGAAAAAGCCCAACATCGTTATCATAATTTCAGATGATCATTCGTATCAGAGTATAGGCGCTTATGGGTCTCCCTACGGACATACCTCCCAACATAGATCGTATTGCGAATGAGGGGGCTATCTTTCATCGCTCCTATGTAGTTAACTCCATCTGCGGTCCCAGTCGTGCTGCCCTCCTTACCGGGAAGTACAGCCACAAAAATGGATTTAAAGACAATGAAACATCTAACTTTGACCACAGCCAAAACACTTTTGTCAAACATCTAACAGCCGGAGGATATAAGACAGCTTGGATAGGCAAAATTCATCTTGGACACGACCTGCAAGGCTTTAGCGACTACGATATTCTGGTAGGACAAGGGCAATATTTCAATTCTGACTTCATTAGTCCAGAAGGAAAAAAGCAGAGTTTTGGATATGTCACCGATGTCATTACCGACAAAGCTTTGGAATGGATCCAAAAAAACCAAGAAGAACCTTTCTGTATCGTGATTGGACATAAAGCTACACACCGTACTTGGATGGCCGATCCTCAGGATTTTGGTAAAAACGACTATAAAGAATTTCCTCTTCCTTCTACTTTCTATGACGACTACCGAGGACGCCCTGCCGCTGCCCTCCAAGAGATGAGCATAGACAAAGACATGCAGCTGCCTTACGACCTGAAGATGTATGAAACGTTGGAAGATATGCGCAACCAGCATTGGAGCTTCAAACGTATGACGGACGAACAGTTTCAAGCTTATGTAAACTATTATCGTCCTATCTACGAAGACTTCAAAAAGCAGAACCTTAGTGGCAAAGCACTCGCCGAATGGAAGTTCCGCCGTTACATGATAGACTATCTAAATACGGCAGAATCACTGGACCGTAATATTGGTCGCGTATTAGATTATTTGGAACAAAATAAACTGGACGACAATACGCTGGTCATTTACCTTTCTGACCAAGGATTTTATATGGGTGAACATGGATGGTTCGATAAACGCTGGATGTACGAAGAGTCTTTCCGTACGCCTATGGTAGCCAAAATGCCCGGCCTAATCAAGCCGGGAAGCAAAATTGACGGCATCGTAATGAACGTGGATATTGCTCCTACCCTCTTGGAGCTTGCAGGCATCTCCACCCTTAAAGACATGCAAGGGACATCTATTCTTCCGCTACTGACGGGAAAGAAGAAAAGCATTCAAGATGAAGCATATTATCACTATTACGAAAATGGAGAACATGCCGTATCCCCTCATTTCGGAGTGTTCGATGGTCGTTATAAGCTTATCCGCTTCTACAAAAGGGTGGAAAGCTGGGAATTTTATGATTTGAAAAACGACCCTTCGGAAATGAACAACATCTACAACGACAAAAAATATAAGGCCCAGATCAACAGGATGAAAAAGCTACTCCAAAGAAAAGCGGCAGAACTGGAAGATGAGGAGGCCTTGCAAATATTGAAGCAATAATAACCACTAATCATCATCTATATTTTCAACCGGAACCTCCTTGCCTCTGCTGCAAGGAGGTTTTCTTTTCCATAAAGAAATCAGCTTTTTATAGTTGAAAATTATTGCACAAATTTTACTCTAGCGGACAGGTATAATTTGAAAAATTGTCGTCCATTTCCCACCTTTTGCTTATGTTTGTACTGAGTTAAGAATTAATCTAAAGGGCATCTTGAGCGATATAATTCTCCATATTATTGTAGCAGTTGTACTGTTTGGATTCATTGCAATGTTTGCACTTTTTGCGGTATATGCAGAGCGTAAGATTGCTGGTTTTGTTCAAGACAGGCTCGGCCCTATGGAAACCGGTAAATACGGATTGCTGCAGACCATTGCCGATATCCTCAAACTTCTACAGAAAGAGCTCATAAATCCTTCGGCTACAGATAAAATTCTGTTTATCGTGGCTCCCGTGATTATTTTCGGAGCCGTATTTTTAGGTTATACCGTACTGCCGTGGGGACCAGATTTCATCCCTGCCAGCACGTATACAGGACTTTATTTCATCATGGCTGTAGTATCTATCGACGCCATAGGCATACTCATGGCCGGCTGGGGTTCCAACAACAAATATTCTTTGTTAGGTTCTATCCGCGCGATCGCGCAGATGGTATCTTACGAAATTCCGGTAGGGCTGTCGCTGATTGCTGCCGTGATGATTACCCAAACCCTGAATCTCAACGAGATTGCCCTCCAGCAGGGAATACTAAGTGCTACACCTATTAAATTTTTAGGCGTTTGGGAGGTTACCGACATCGGTGGAATTTTGGCATGGAACATTTTTCAAGCCCCCCATCTTTTGGTAGTGTATATCATATTTTTCGTAGCCACCTTGGCAGAATGTAACCGCGCTCCTTTCGACATTCCGGAAGCGGAATCCGAACTTATCGGAGGTTTTCACACCGAATATGGTGGTATCCGTTTTGCTTTTATCTTCTTAGCAGAATATGCTATGATGTTTCTGGTAGCGATGCTGGGTGCTGTAATCTTCATAGGAGGATGGAATACCCCCCTACCCAATATTGGAGTGCTAAGACTTGCTGACTGGACAACAGGAATAGCATGGGGCATTTTCTGGACATTAGCAAAGACATTAACCTTAGTTGGTATACAGATGTGGATACGCTGGACCTTGCCACGTTTTAGAGCCGACCAGTTAATGAGTTTATGTTGGAAAATCATGATTCCTATAGCTTTCGCTTGTCTAGCGATATCGGGATTGTGGAGAATATTAGTAATGAATTAACGTGATTTTAAAGACAACCATACAAGGCTTTGTGACAGCGGTAAAAGGATTACTTTTGACCGTAAGGCACCTTTTTGGCGCAAAAAAATCACGTCAGTCGTTCGATATACGTAAGGCAGACTATTTCGACAAGCAGGAAGGTGTCACTACGGTTCAGTTTCCCAAAGAGAAAATGCCTATTCCTGAAGTGGCACGTTACCAGCTACATGTGGAAATTGACGATTGTATTGTATGTGATTTGTGTGCCAAAGCTTGTCCGGTAGATTGTATTACTATAGAGTCCATTAAGTCGCCCGTGCCTATCGGCAAAACGTCGGACGGCAGTGTCAAACGACTTTACGCTGCACAGTTTGACATAGATATGGCCAAATGTATGTATTGCGGTTTGTGTACAGTGGTATGCCCTACGGAATGCATTACGATGACCAATCAGTATGACCGAAGCAGTACCAAGCTGACGGACTTGATATATAGCTTTGCAGAGATGACAGAAGAAGAAATAGCACAACGCAAAGCCGAATGGACACGTTTTCAAGCTGAGAAGGAGGCAGCAAAACAGAAATAGCTTATGGAAGTATTTCTTTTTTATGCCTTCGCGATTTTGGCAATATCTTCGGCTTTATTGGTCGTAAGTCTAAAAAATACGGCACGAGCATTATTTCTTTTTTTCATAACTCTCTTCTCTATGGCGGGGTTATTCCTCTTTGCCTTAGCTGATTTTGTTGCCATCACACAGATAATGGTCTATGTGGGAGGCGTTCTCATACTTATGATTTTTGCTTTCATGTTATCCAATAAGGAGCTGTTGAAGGACCTGCAGCAGATTTCAGGTTCTCTTTTCAGCTTTCCAAGCTGGCAGTCCTTAACGTTGGCCTTAGCCTTTTTTGGAGTGATGGTTTTAGGGATCAGAGAATGGAATAGTATGGAACTACCTCAATGGATGCTTAACAACATACAATCCGGTGACGTCATTGCTCCTACGGACAATAACATCCAACAGCTGGGTATTAAGTTTATTGACACAATACGTACTGCCTTTTGTAGGTAATATCCATTTTCTTGCTCATGGCTCTTATAGGAGCGGCACACCTATCGAGAAAGGAGGAAAGAGCATGATTACGTTAACCCATTTTTTGGTGGTCAGCGCCTGTATCTTTTGTATCGGGCTATATACTGTTATTGCCAAACGCAATGCAATCATGATTTTGGTGGGTATAGAGCTGATGATCAATTCCGCTATTCTCAACCTTGTCGCTTTCGGAAAATATGACAAAGTCAACTACGGCGGACAGGTATTTGCACTTTTCGCTATAGTGCTCGCGGCGGCGGCTGTAGCTGTAGGATTGGCCATCATTCTCAATGTTTACAGACATTACAAGACAATAAACCCTGATCATATTACGGATTTAAGAGATTGATGAACACCCCTATTATGAACATATCACCTTTAGTTGCTAGTACGCTCGTCGTACTGCTACCTTTTATTGCCTTCCTTATTCAGGCGATAGCGGGTCGAAGGTCCACATCGGGGATATTTTCCATTATTTCAATAGTATTAAGCACCCTTATTTCTGCTGTATTCGTATTTCCCGTAATCTGGAACCAAGAGATCCAATACAGTAATTATGAGTGGTTTACTATAGGGGAACACAGGTTTGCGGTAGGTATTCTTCTCAACAACCTCTCTGTATTGATGCAGCTCATCGTCTGTCTGATAGCTTTACCGGTTCATATTTATTCCAAATCCTACATGAAGGGCGATTCCGGCATCCACCGTTATTGGATGTATCTTAGCCTATTCTGTTTTGCCATGTTGGGCCTTACCATTTCCAAAAGCCTGCTGATGATGTACATTTTTTGGGAGCTGGTAGGTTTTGCCTCTTACTTGCTAATAGGCTTTTGGTTTACAAAAGACGCTGCCGTACAAGCCAACAAGAAGGCATTTCTGATGAACCGCATCGGCGACCTAGGCTTTTTAATAGGACTTGCTATTCTGTTTACGACCTTCGGTACTTTGGATTATTGTAGATCTGTTTGGTGATGGCGGTCTTATGCATCAGTCTATCGTCGACAAGAATATGGGATGGATTACCGCTGCGGGTATTTGTTTTTTCCTAGGTGCCATGGCCAAGTCTGCTCAGTTTCCACTACATCTGTGGCTGCCCGATGCTATGGAAGGCCCCACTTCCGTTTCATCGCTCATACATGCGGCTACTATGGTGGCTGCCGGCGTGTTTTTGTTAAGCACCATCTTTCCACTATTTAATGATGTAGTACTGCTCATCATCGCGCTGGTAGGAACTATTACCGCTACTTTTGCTGCCATTTTTGCTTTAGCACAATACGACATCAAAAAGATATTGGCATTTTCTTACCATCTCACAGCTAGGCTACATGATGGTAGGTGTTGGCATTGGCGCGTGGGATGCAGCTATGTTTCATTTGACCACACATGCTTTCTTCAAATGTCTGCTCTTCCTCAGTGCTGGTGCTGTCATCCATGAGATGACACATCTGAAACAGCATCATAATTTAGATATTGACCCGCAAGACCTACGAAATATGGGAGGTCTCAAACAATATATGCCGAAAACATTTATCATGATGAGCATAGCGTCTTTAGCTCTTGCTGGATTTCCACTGACTTCTGGCTTTCTTTCTAAAGATGCCATAGTGATCTCATCCTTCGAGTGGGCACTCGAAAAAGGAGGTGTTTATCTGGTAATTCCTATTCTGTTAAGTGTGGTAAGTATCCTTACAGCCTTTTATATAGGAAGGTTGATTTTTAAAGCTTTCTTTGGTAAGTTGCGAACAGAAATAGCAGATCTCCATACTATGCATGAGGCGCCTAGCACTATGCTTCTGCCTATGGCCTTTTTGACAGTGGGAGCTTTATTTTTAGTCTTTTCTGTACATCCGTTCTCGTATGCTCATGCACCGATTATGAATGGGTTGGCCGTACAACGCCTCTTCCCTTCCGTTCACATCTTACACAGCATAGTCCCTTTGACCTTGACACTTACCGCATTGATAAGTTGGTGGGTGGGATACAGCTGGTATGTTCAAGGCAGGTATCCACTAAACGATAAGAGCCGATGGATTCTTTACACCCAAAATCAATTCAATTTAAATCATTGGCTTATGCGGATATGGGTTAACCCTACTCTTGGCCTAGGAAAAGTAAGCTACTGGTTCGATAAGTATATCATAGACGGTATTATCAATGCTTTCTCACCACTTGTCCGTATGTTGGGACAGGCTATAGCATGGATAGACAAACATATTGTAGATGGCATTGTCAACGGTATTGCCGCTCTAGCCTATATTATAGGAAATATCTTTCGTTTTGTGCAGAACGGAAGGCTACAGAACTATCTTGGTCTTGCCTTGACAGTAATTTTGGTTGGAATAATTTATTTGATATTACGATAAAATGGGATTACTCTCTCTACTCATATTCTTACCCTTGGTAGCATCAGCTTTGATCTTGGTGCTTCCTTCTATATGGCGTCAAAGCTACAAATTCATCGCCTTAGCCTTCACGGTTATACAGCTTTTTTTTGTCAGCATGGCTGTATGGGCAGTTTGATAGCAGCTTGAATGGCATAAACCATCTCCAAGGATTTCAATTTATCGAGCAGCTTCCATGGATACGTTTGGATTTGGGAAGCTTAGGTAAATTGGAGATAGATTATTTCCTTGGCGTGGATGGCATATCCCTTCCTTTACTTATCCTCAGTGCTTTTGTCATGTTGATGGCCATAGGAGCATCGTGGAATATCACCAAAAATGCTAAAGGTTATTTCGCCTTGCTGATGTTGCTCAACACAGCTGTAATGGGCATTTTCTGCGCACTGGACTTTTTCTTATTCTACATTTTTTACGAAGTGATGCTGCTACCACTATACTTCCTTATCGGGATATGGGGAGGAGCAAACCGTGAATATGCAGCGATAAAATTCTTTATCTACACTTTGTTCGGGTCGGTATTTATGCTATTGGTTATCGTTGGTCTTTATTTCTCGGTGACCAATCCGTCGACGGGAGCGCATACGTTCAACATGCTGCATATGATGAACCCTGAAAACTATGTTGACGGTTCATTTTTCGCATATCTTAACAACTACTATGAAGTGCAAGGCATTCCTGCACGGATGTTAGGATTTATAGTTTTGTTCGTTGCTTTCGCCATCAAGGTGCCTGTAGTTCCTTTCCACACTTGGCTACCGGATGCCCACGTAGAGGCTCCAACACCGGTTTCTATTATTCTAGCAGGGGTACTGCTCAAGGTGGGAGGATATGGCATCATCAGGGTATGCTATAGCATCTTTCCTGACGCTGCTGCACAAGCCAACTGGTGGCTCGCCCTCTTAGGAATAATATCCATCCTTTATGGGGCGCTGAACGCCCTAGCGCAAAAAGATTTAAAGCGAATGATAGCCTATTCTTCTGTCTCACACATGGGATTCGTGCTGCTAGGCGTGGCGGCACTGACGGCAGAAGGTATCTCCGGCGCCATGTTCCAGATGCTGTCACATGGTTTTCTTTCGGCAGCCCTATTCTTCCTTGTAGGAGTCATTTATGATCGCGTGCACGACCGCTATATATACAATTTCCGAGGTTTGGCAACACATATGCCGGCATATACGGGATTTGTTGCTGTGGCATTCTTCGCATCGCTAGGCTTACCCGGCTTTTCAGCCTTTATTGGAGAAGCATTTGTCATCATCGGAACTTTCAATGCAGAGTCGGTAGGCACAGGCATTCCACGTTGGATGGCTATAGCAGGTTCTGTAGGTATCCTACTCAGTTGCCTTTTATTTTCTGTGGACCTTACAGCGTATGTTTTTCGGACAGACACGCTTCAAAGGTGGTGAAGCATGGGCTATAGCATTGACCGACGTTACACTCCGGGAGCGCATCATCCTTTTCCCTACCTTAGCATTAGCTTTGGTGTTGGGTATTATGCCTTCCCTAGTATTTGACAAAATGAACGCTACGGTACTTAATTTGGTCACTTTGGTTTCACAATATCTATAATGCAAGATATCAACTTACAATTACCTCATATTTTAGATCAGATCATCGCTTCTCTTCCTTTCCTGAAGGCAGAGTTGGCTTTGGCTGTTGCCTTCTTGGGAAGTATTGTGGCTACCCTGTTTTTGGATAAACATTGGAAGTATTGTTCTTTCGTAGTCACAGTCTTAGGTATTGTAGTTTCTTTTTTATGTGTTACTTCTCAGTACTGCATGGCAGTCTCAGCAAGGTATCTTCGGTATGCTCACCGTCGATAACTTTTCCGTCTTTGCAAGAGGTATACAGCTTGTAGCACTGCTTTTTTCGGTAGTTTTTGTACAACAGCATTTCCAACATAAAAAGCTGGACAAAAAAATTAGGTGATGCATATAGCATATTGCTTACTGCGGGCTTAGGATTGAACATCCTGACGATGACTACCAACTGGCTCATGGCTTTCATCGCTATTGAGACTGTTTCGATAAGTTCTTACGTTCTGGTAGGATTTTTTTCCGAAAGCAAAAAGCAATCGGAGGCCGCCATGAAATATGTTCTTTTCGGATCGGTTTCTGCGGCCGTCATGCTTTACGGGTTGTCGTTGCTCTATGGTTTCACGGGGAATCTTGATTTTACGGCATTCGAACATATACAAGGACTTATCGAAGCGCCAAAGATTCTTTTGACCGTTGCACTGCTATTTATGTTTGCCGGAATAGGGTTCAAGCTGAGTTTCGTGCCTTTCCATGTGTGGTCTCCAGATGTGTACGAAGGAGCGCCCACTCCTATTACCGCATTTTTAAGCACCGTACCTAAAGTAGGAGTGCTAGTGCTGTTAGCTCGCCTTTTCGAAGAATGGACTTCCTCTTCTTTTTATTTCTCCGAACTGGTACTTATCCTAATCAGTGTTGCTGCCATAGTGACAATGTTAGCAGGAAATCTGATCGCCTTACGTCAAACCAACATCAAGCGTATGATGGCCTACTCATCGATAGGGCATACCGGATTTCTATTGATGGCCATAGTAGGTAACCTAGCGTCCGAACCTCAGGTTCTTCTTTACTATATTGCTGTCTATACGCTTATGAATCTCGGAGTCTTCGGTTTCATCGATGTGTTGGAAAGACGAATAGGAAGTGTACAGCTGGAAGATTACAAAGGTTTAGGGAAAAATTATCCTCTTCTCTTTTCGGCATTCACCGTATTGGGTATATCTTTGGTGGGACTGCCTCCTACGGCAGGATTCGTAGGTAAACTTTTTGTCTTCACCTCCATTTTCGACTTATTCCAGTTTAACAACAATCCGTATTATCTCATTCTTTTGATTACAGGAGCGTTGACATCGGTGATATCTTTATTCTACTATTTTAAAATTCCTTTGTTTGCTTTCTTGCGCAAAGGTGAGGAGAAAGAAACATCTTCAGTTGCTGACACAAAAGTAGTTTATGTCCTTTCAATTATATTGGGCATAGCTATTCTGATGCTAGGAATTTTCCCTGGAATATTATTATCACTATTCAAATAAGCTCCATAGGCTCATCATAATTTTTATATTTGCACTATGATTAGTACTACAGCAAATTCCATATTCCAACGTGCTATCGAAGATTACCACGTTCACGACGCTATTGATCATCCGATTTCCAATCCTTACCCGTCGGACAGCTTAGAACATCTATTGTATCTGAAATGCTGGATTGACACCGTACAATGGCACATGGAAGATGTAGTACGTAATCCGGAGATTGACCCTAAAGAAGGACTCTATTGGAAAAGACGTATTGACAAGCAAAATCAGGTGCGCACCGATACGGTAGAATATATTGACAGCTACTATCTGCAAAAGTTTGCCGATGTAAAACCTCTTGCTGACGCCAAAATCAATACCGAAAGTCCTGCTTGGGCCATAGACAGATTATCCATACTAGCCTTAAAAATCTATCACATGCGCCTAGAGACATTGCGCACTGACGTGGACCAAGCGCATATCGATGCCTGCCGGGAAAAACTGGATGTCTTATTGGAACAGCAGAAAGACCTATCACAAAGCATAGACGAACTTTTGGAAGATATTGCTGCGGGACGTAAGTACATGAAAGTCTATAAACAGATGAAGATGTATAACGACCCAAACCTTAACCCTGTCCTTTACGGGGCGAAAAAATAAAAATCATGAAGCGGATCATCGTAACACGTTTTTCGGCAATGGGCGACGTTGCTATGGTCGCTTCTGTTCTCAAAGAATTTCAACAACAACATGAGGATACCGAAATTATTATCGTATCCCGCAAATTGTTTTCAGCATTCTTCGAGCGTATTCCACGTGTCAGATTCCATATCTTGGACCCCAACTACAAACATAGGGGGCTTACCGGACTTTACCTTCTCTTCAAGGAATTGAAAGAATATAAGCCGGACTACATTGCTGACCTACACAACAACCTCCGTAGTAGAGTTGTAGGCTTTTTCTTTAAACTTGCAGGCTTCAAAGTACAGGTGTTGGACAAAGGCCGCCAGGAAAAGGCTGCCCTCACGCGTCCAAAAAACAAGATAAAATCACCACTGACCCCTACCACAGAAAGGTATGCCGAAGTCTTCCGACAGTTGGGCTTTCCCCTTATCTTAAGCCACAAGCTGCAAAAAGATTATAGATTGATACCGACTAAACTTTTAGGCCCACTGAGCTCCAATCAGAAGAAAATAGGTATAGCTCCTTTCGCACAGCACCGCTACAAAGTCCTCTCATTGGAAAAGATGGAAAAGATAATAGCCTATCTTGCCTCAAGGGACATATACGAAGTCTTTATCTTTGGGGGTGGGGAAAAGGAGAAAGCTGTTGCCGAAGGTTGGTCCAGCAAGTATCCACATGTATATAACACTATCGGCAGCTTCAACCTATCTCAAGAGCTGGATATTATCTCACACCTAGATCTGATGATAAGCATGGACAGCTCGGGAATGCATATGGCTTCGCTCGTAGGCACACGCTGCCTCTCTATATGGGAGCAACACATCCTTATGCAGGATTCTTGGGATACGGACAGCAATACGAAGACTGTATTCAGGTAGAACATCCAAATCGGCCTTCATCAGTATATGGCAACAAACCCTGTGACTGCGATGGCGTGGAAGCCATAGACCTCATTTCGGCGGAAGCTGTCATAGAAAAAATTAAAAAGGTATGCGAATAGGATTTGATGCTAAACGATATTTTCTGAATAAATCAGGTCTTGGCAACTACAGCCGCGACCTTATTCGTATACTGGAAACCTATTATCCTCAAAACGAATACATAAAATACACCCCTAAATTCATAGGTTTGGGTGACGACACCGTAAAAACACCTTCAGGAATACTTGCCAGCACTTTTCCTAGCCTGTGGCGCAATAAATGGATAGTGAGCGATTTGGTCAAAGACCAAATAGACATTTACCACGGACTATCAGGAGAAATTCCAGTAGGATTAGACCACACGAACATCAAGTCTGTGGTGACCATTCACGATTTGATTTTCTTAAAGTTGCCTCATCTTTACAAACCTATTGACCGGGCAATTTATAATAAGAAATTTAGATATGCAGTAAACCATGCCGACAAGGTGGTTGCCATAAGTCAGCAGAACAAAACAGGATATCGTAGAATACTACAACGTAGAGGATGGCCGGATAGAAGTCATATATCAGGGCTGTCACCCTGCGTTCAAAATCCCCAAAAGCCAAGAGACTAAGGACCAGCTTCGCAGACAATATAACCTGCCACAAAATTTCATCCTGAATGTAGGATCTATTGAGCCTCGAAAGAATGCCTTTCAGATTGTCAAAGCTATAGAAACGTTAGACATCCCCTTGATTGTCATCGGCAAGGAGACCAAATATTCGGACAGTATCAAAAAATATATTGAAGAGCGAGGCCTTCAGGGTAGGATACAGCTTTTGCAGGGATTTACCATGGAAGAGCTTTCTACGATATACGCTATGGCAGAGGCTTTTGTCTACCCTTCCATGTACGAAGGGTTCGGCATACCTATCATTGAGGCACTATACAGTGGTACGCCAGTCATCACCACCCGTTCCGGTGTGTTTCCCGAAGCAGGAGGTCCTTCATCCCTCTATGTCGATCCTCAGAATATCGAAGAGCTACGACACGCCATAGAAAAGGTATTGCAAGATAGCAGCCTACGCCAAAAAATGATTCACGACGCATTAGAATATGTGCAGCAATTCAATGATGACAAGATTGCTGCTCAATGGAACGCACTTTATCACACTTTGTCCTGATCGGTGAATTTGAAATATTTTTCCAACACCAGCAAAGAGATAATATCTTCCTGCTTCTTGTCTTTAAACTGGTCTACATAGCTGTGTGCATTTTCCACGATGTGCAATGCCTCTGCTGGATGTTCTATGTAGTAATTCAACTTCTCCTCCAGATCCGAATAATCATGTTTGATACAGATAAAATGATAATCCGGTATTAATGTACCTTCCATAAACCAGGTTTCGTAGGTAGGCATGGGCATCACCGCAATGGAATTGGACGACATTATCCACTTCAAGTTTGTTGCCACGTCGTTACCTTCTAAGGCTAAGATAAACTTATAGTTCAAATGCTGAGGGATAGATAAGAAGTCTGGATCAGATTTGCGGGCAGCCTTTTTTATGTCACATAATGGATGCTGAGCATACATGTCGAAAAAACGGGCCCTATGAGGTTGTGAAAAACCACTACGCCCTACCAAAAGATTTTTCTTTTTCTCAAAAGGAATGTCATCCCGTATAAAGTTAAAATGTCGTGCCTTATCCAGATTTAGCAGCACTGAGTTGACATTGTCACCATGAATAGGTCTGCTTTTCACAATGGCAGGGCACGAAGGCACATGAATGACATCGCCGGGAATAATCTCAAACTTGAAATGCCTATCGAAATACCGCAGGTATTCTATACTATCGAAGTAATAGACTCTGTATTTTATCGGGAATTTTGTAGTCTTTAACAGCAATAGCATCTGCACTTAAGGAAGTAATGGTATCCAGCTTATTGTAATAGTCCACCCTGGATTGGATATAAGCCTTGTCCAGCTTGTCATAGTATCTGATGAGCCTGTCTTTTCTCCACCGGCAATACGGATAAGGCAACACACTTTTGAGTATAGCCTTTACATAATAAGCCAGTTTATTATTTCTGTCTTTTAAAAATACCTTCTTGAAATTGATCATCTTCCGCCGACAAAAGCACCTTCCGTAAGAAATCGCGACAAGCCGTCTTCACAATAGGTCAGTTTTTGGGTAATGGTATTTCGAAGAATAGCGTCATTACGCTCCAAAGACTGCCTCGACTCTTCCTTGTGGTAAAGGTGATATCCTATAGCCACAAACTTAATAATTCTTCCTTTAACTCCGGCATTAAGCAGACGTTCTACGAGCTCACTATCCTCCCTTCCCCATCCAAATATAAGATTATTGAAGCCATTCACCTTCACCAAATCCTCATAATAAAAGGACATGTTGCATGAGCGGACCTTATTTTTGTTTCTTAAGCTCTTTGAGGGTCAGCTTTCCCAACAGCATAGAGCGGAAAGAGGTAATCCTCTTCTCCAGACGACTTTCTAACCCTTTGTCGAAAATATTAGTTTTCAAAGGAGAGGTTGGGTTCTGAACAACCTGCTCTGTCTTCTCCTGCGTCATCATGACCCTTCCGCCCTGAAGGAAATAACCTCTTTGGGCAAACCGCAGATGGTCTTCCACGAAATGTTCATCAAGAATCATATCGCCATCAATGAGGATTACGTAGTCCGACTGCACCCTAGACAACGCTAGATTGCGGGCTTCGGCAGCGCGAAATCCCCTATCCTCGTGCCATGAATGAATCAAAGTCGTAGGAAAGGATTTCTGAAACTCTTGGATCAGGACTTTTGTTTCCAGCGTTGAACCATCATCAGCGACAATAACGTTAAGCGGTAAAACGGTCTGACGTCTCACCGAGTGTAACACACAGGATAAGGCGTCAGGCCTATTGTAAGTGGTGATAATTAAATCTGCAGTCATTACAATCTTTAGCAGTTGGACAAATACTTATTGATGCCGTTAGCACAAAAGTACACTTTACTTTCCTTGGTTCGTCTAAAAATCTCTTCATTCAGGGAAAGATTTTCTCTGCTGTTGAGCTTATGCCACAAGTGATATACTATAGCGCCAAACTTCAGAAATCGTTTCTCCAATCCTAAATTCAACAGACGGGCGACAAATTCCTTATCCTCAGGGCCCCACCCCACAAAATCTTCATTATACCCGTTGACTTTTATGGCATCTTCACGCCAAAAAGCCATATTACAACCATGAATTTCCCACTTCTCATCGCCCTTCACCTTATTAGTTTTTTTCTAAAAAACTTACGCAAAAAAGGCATCCTGAACTGGCTGAAGAAATTCGAAATACCTTTTTCAAAATAATTAACCTTTATATCATCCTTAGACAGCTTTAGCTCCGTAAGCTCTCGGTTCAGATAAATACGACTTGCCCTAACCAAAGAGCCTGGCTTAGCAAAATCTACATGGTCCCTCACAAAAGAGGGGTGCAAAATCACATCTCCATCAACCTGAATAATATAGTCTGCCGTACACTTCGCTATAGTCTTGTTAAGTATTAAAGATTTTCTAAATCCTTTATCTTCATGCCACACATGTATCAGAGGTACCTCCATTAATGATCTATGATAATCAATGAGCTGCTTCGTCCTTCTATCCGAGCCATCATCAGCAATCAATATTTCATCCGGAAGAAGATCCTGCTGCTGAACACTTTTAAGACATAGATTTAACTTTTCTGGACTGTTGTAAGTAGAAATAATTAATGCAACTTTCATATTATATCACAAACCTACTATAATTAAAACGATATTAGCGTACGATAGCTACATTTTTATATGTTAATAAATGTAAAATGTCACTATAACGTGTATCATTTCGTTGTTTTTTTCGTTTTATAGTAAAACAACAATTAAACTAAGCTCAAAAAACAAACCAAAATAATACGTACAAGCAAAAAAATTAATTTTTAGGATGAAAACCACTAACAGAACGGAAGGAATTTCCGTCATAATTTGTTCTTATAACGGAGAAAAAAAGATAAAAGCTACATTATCAGCTATTTTAGAACAAAAAATCCCCTCTTTTCTTTCTTGGGAAGTGATTTTCATAGACAACAACTCTTCAGACAACACTCTTTCCAACGTAAAAAACTATTCTTCCCTCTTCGAAAGCAAAAAAATACCTTTATCTTTTTACAGTGAGCCTAAAAAAGGAAAATTTCACGCCTTAAATAGAGGAATTAGCCACGCAAATTATCAATACTTCATTGTGGTGGATGATGATAACTGGTTATATCCGAATTATGTAGCAAAAGCTTTCGAACTAATCCATAATAAACCTTATATCGGTGCTATAGGAAGTTATAGCGAGCCTGTCTTTGAACATACCCCAGAGAAGCTACCGAAATGGTTCAAAAATAATCAAGGATGCTATGCCATAGGCAGTCAGGGAAAAGACGGCGACGTTACGGAAAGAAAACATCTATGGGGAGCAGGAATGGTTTCCCAAACGGAATTATACGAAAAGATGTACGCGGAACACCCTAGCCTGCTATTCGACAACGGCATCGAAGATATTTATATCGCTGAAGACACAGAATACTGCTTGCGCTTAATATTAAAGGGATATCAACTGTATTATTCTTCCGACTTAAAACTTAAGCATTATGTACCACAGGAACGGCTCTCCTACGACTATTGGGAAAAGCTCAACAGCAATATACGCAACTCATATAAGATTATAGACTACTATAACGCCTTATGGAAGCTGAAAAATCCCAAATACAAAAGCAAAATAAGACGTTTAAGGCTGAAACTAGCTCCAAGTACCGGTATCTCGTAACGTCAGATCCTACTAAAAAGCAACGCCACGGCATCATCTTAGAGCTTCTTTCATCGTCCCGCGAAAGGTCACGCTTGCTGCAAAGATTAAATCGATTTATGAGCGACCGCACACTGCAGAATCCTTATACCACTTCATGATATCACTATGAAAATTGTTAAAATCCACGCCGGATTAGGTAATCAGATTTTCCAATATGCCCTATTTCTCGGGCTTAAAAAATACGGGCATAAGGTCAAAGTAGACTATTCCGAATTTGAATTATATAACATACACCATGGCTACGAACTGCAACGGGCTTTTAATATTAATTTACCGCATATCACCTCTTTCGAGAAAAAGCTGTATGCCCCAAGAAGACCACGCTTTATCTATCGAGTCTTACGCAAATGCTTCAATACGGACGCTTGCTACATGATAGAACAGCCAGAATTCTGTTTCTCCGAGGAAGTTTCTTCTTTCCCCAAAAACTAAATATCTACAAATGGCTACTGGCAACACCACCGCTATGTAGATCTCGTAGAGGAGGAACTTCGTCAGAATTTGAAATTTCCTAAAATCAACGATCCCCAAAACGAGAAGCTACTGAAGAAAATCCAGCATCACAACAGCGTCGCCAGCATTCATGTACGAAGAGGGGACTATCTCAATCATCCGACATTGGGGGGGCTATGTGACCTTAACTATTATAGAAAAGCTATAGACTACATCAAATTTATTATTCCTAATCCTCTGTTTGTCTTCTTTTCAAATGATATTGCATGGTGTCGGCAAAATTTCAACTCAGAAGAAGCCTTATATGTGGACTGGAACAGAGGAGAAGACAGTTTTCGTGACATGCAGCTGATGAGCCTCTGCCATCATCATATTATCGCGAATAGCAGCTTCAGTTGGTGGGCTGCTTGGCTCAACAGCCGACCCGATAAAATCGTGATAGCTCCGAAAAAATGGATCAACCTTCCGGAAGCAGATCCTAAAGCTCTACTGTTGGATCACTTTATCCTGTTATGAAAGAAACACCATTAGATATTGTAATATGCATTGGCGACAATCATCTTAAGATTGCCGAGAAGACAATTGCTTGTCTTATCAAACACTTTGAGTTCCACAGAATTCTTATAATTTCTTCATCGTCACTTATAAACGTCCTTAGAGAAAAGCTGCTTACGCAGGATAATATTATTTTTATAGACGAGAACACCCTCATTCCTGAGATTTCTCTTTCGACTTTAGAACAATATTTTATCCGTCATAATGCCCAGAGGAAAAGAGCCGGATGGTATTATCAGCAATTCCTCAAGATGCAGGCAGCCTATTATTGTCAGACACCGCACTATCTGATTTGGGATGCGGACACTGTACCGCTACGGACAATCCATTTTTTTGAAGAAGAAAAGGTTTTAATTCATCACAGTAAAGAATATCACCCTCCCTATTTTGACACTTTATACAGACTTCTGGGGATAAAAAAGCAAATTTCACCGTCTTTCATCACCGAACATATGGTAATCAATACTGCTGTCATGCAAAGCCTCATCCACACCATCCAAGAAAAAAATAAGAGAGCAATCATGGTGTTTCACAGTATTAGATCATATCGAAAAACAACATCTATCCCATTCTGGCTTTTCCGAATACGAAACCTATGGTTCGTACGTCGTGCATCAGCAGACAAAAGATTTTATCCTAAGGTCGGACTCATATTCCTTAAAAACACTTAGACATGGAAGTCGATTATTTTCTGCTCATCCTACAACCATAGATTTAAATATCTTAAAAGCCCTCGATTACGACTATGTTACTTTTGAAGTTTGGGACCAACAACGCCCAAAGAAAATATTCAAAAACAAGATATTGAGTTGGGGATTTTATCTATCTTCCTTACTGAAATTAAAATCGCTATCGGCTGCTATTTTAAAACAGTTTCAAAAAAGAATAAGGTAACGAATTTACCATTTATTCCACTATATCATTCGTCGTCAAGTCACCAAGCTGCTCTGCCAATCCGATCAACAATCCTTCTACCCCACGTATATAACACAGTTTATAAACATTTTCAAAATTCACGACCTCTCCTACCATTTCGGCCTCCTGCTTTAATAAACGGTCCAGCAACTCTTCAAGATTATCCACACGAAACATAAGACGCAGATAGCCAAGTGAATTTACCGGCGCCATTCTATAATCTGCAACCACTTGAGGCGATATAAATTGAGAAAGTTCTAGTCTACTATGTCCATCAGAAGTCACCATCATAGCTACTTCAACTTTCTGATCTCCAAGACCTGTTACCCGTCCAGCCCATTCTCCCTCTACCATGGTTCTTCTCTCCAACTGAAGTCCAATTTCTTCAAAAAACGAGATGGCTTTGTCCAATGAAGCTACAACAATGCCCATATTATTCATCTCGATTAAATTACTTTTGGTCATAGCAGCATGATTTAATTGTGTCCATAAATAAACTCTCACGAAATCATCCGACCAAAACCTGTGATAATTAATCGATCATCCGACAGTTCTAAAACAGCATATTGAGGGGGCAGCAATCAAGCCAATCTTTATACTTTTCTTATTACTTTGACCCACGGTGTTACTGATCAAAGCAATAAATTAAGAACAGTATATTAAAAATAACTCCTTGCCATAAGAGGTAGATTCTAATATAAGTGTACAGGTAAGATTCGGAGCAATTTACATTTAATAAAAAGTAAAACACTGTATTTCAACCACTAAAAGTAAAGAATAATTTAAACTTATGTTTCTTTTTAGTGAAATTGTTTTTTATGGCTGGGCATAAAAACAACAAAACCAACTGAAAAATCAGTTGGTTTTGGGTTAATCAAGCAGAGAGGAAGGGATTCGAACCCTCGATACGGTTGCCCGTATACTACCTTTCCAGGGTAGCTCCTTCAACCACTCGGACACCTCTCTGTAATATTTGTTCGCAAAAATAATGATTTCCTCGAGAGAAGCAAGAACTTACTTACACTTACTGTAAAAATAGTATCTTTATATAATGGGAACAAAGACATTATATCTTATCAGACATGCCAAAGCTGAAGAGCATTCCTTTTTAAAGAAAGATTTTGATCGCAACCTCGTAGATGAAGCGTTCAGCGTGCCAACACGGTAGCTGTCAAACTCCAAGGCCATCTGAAGGAAGGTTCTATCCGAGTTATAAGCTCCACTGCATCACGTGCCAAACAAACAGCAGAAATATTCTGCAATCATATAGGCTATCCGATAGGGAATATTCAGCTGGAAGAGTCGCTTTACGAAGCATATCACCGCGACATTTTAGACGTCATCAACCGAGTGTCTGCCGCTGTGGATACCCTTTTGGTTTTCGGTCACAATCCAGGATTGTCCGAACTAACCAACTACCTCTGCAATAGTTACATAGAGCTTAAAACGGCACATGCGGCAAAAATTATCTTACCTGAAGGATTTGACTTCGATACACTATCAGGAGGAACTGCAGACTTAGAAACTATTATCACAGAATAAATTTCAGTACCTTCGTAGCTTATGGCAAACAGACTTCAACACGAACATTCACCTTATCTTAGGCAGCATGCCCATAATCCTGTGGACTGGTTCCCCTGGGGCAAGGAGGCTTTAGAGAGGGCACAAAAAGAAAATAAGCTCATCATCGTAAGTATTGGTTATTCAGCTTGCCATTGGTGTCATGTCATGGAAAGGGAAAGTTTTGAAAACCATGCCATCGCCGAGACGATGAACCGTTTTTTTATATCCGTGAAGGTGGATCGTGAAGAACGTCCCGACATCGATCAAATCTATATGATTGCCGTTCAGCTGATGACCAACTCCGGCGGATGGCCATTAAATGTCATCTGTCTTCCTGACGGCAGGCCAATCTATGGAGGCACCTATTTTAAGCCACATGACTGGCAAAATGTGCTCTTGCAAATCGCCAAAATGTGGGAAGAAACCCCGGAAATAGCAATAGATTATGCGGAGCGTCTTACCGCAGGAATACACAAAGCAGAAAGGCTACCTATAGCCCCTATTCCCGAACAATATACATTTGCTAATATAGAAGCTGTTGTTAAACCGTGGAAAGCTCAATTTGACACGCAACACGGTGGCTATCGACGAGCACCAAAGTTTCCCTTACCCAACAACTGGCTCTTTCTCCTTAGATATGCTGTGTTAGCCAAAGATGAAGAAACATTGCAGCATGTACATTTCACCCTAGAAAAGATTGCCAATGGTGGTATTTACGACCATATTGGAGGAGGTTTTGCCCGCTATTCTGTAGATGGGAGATGGCACGTCCCCCACTTCGAAAAGATGCTGTACGACAACGGACAGCTTATCAGCCTTTATAGTGAGGCTTACCAGCAAGGCCCTAACTTACTTTACAAAAATGTGGTCTTTGAAACCATAGAATGGGCAAAAAGAGAAATGCTAGCTGATAATGGAGGCTTCTATTCAGCCCTAGATGCCGACAGCGAAGGTGTAGAAGGTAAATTTTATACCTTCGACTACGACGAATTTGACATCCTTGCAGAGGATGCCGAACTGGCAAGACATTATTTTAATGTGACCAAAGACGGCAATTGGTCAGAAGAACAGGTAAATGTACTGTTCGTGCGGGGCGAAGACCGCCGGCTCATCCATGAAGCCGGCTTTACGGAGGAAGAATGGGACGCCCACCTCAAAGACATAAAAAGTAGGCTGCTGGACTATCGCTGCCGTAGGGCACGCCCCGGACTGGATCATAAGCAGCTTACCTCTTGGAATGCCCTCATGTTGAAAGGCCTCACAGATGCTTACCGTACCTTCGGAGAAGAAGAACATCTGCTTTTGGCAAAAAATACGGCCCGCTTCATAGAGGATTATTGCTCTGTCGGTGATGAACTACTGCATCAGCCACAGGACAGCAACCGCAGCATCAGCGGCTTCCTTGACGACTACGCCTGCACTATAGAAGCATTTGTCGCACTCTATGAAACTACCTTCGACGAAGAATGGATACTCAAAGCCAAAGTTCTTGCGGAAAAAGCTATTACTCTCTTCTATGATGAGGAAGGTAAAACTTTCTACTATACCGCCAACAACACCGAGGAGCTCATCACTCGTAAGTCCGAAATCATGGATAACGTCATTCCTTCCTCCTCGTCTACCATGGTAAGACAGCTCTACCGTTTAGGACTGTTGTTTGATGAAGAAAACTTTACCGCTATTGCCGACCAAATCTTCGCCAATGTATTTCCATACATAAAAAGCTATGGTTCGGCCTATTCAAACTGGGCTATACAGCTGTTGGAACATCATTATGGCGTCCACGAGATTGCCCTGACAGGCCCCACAGCCCAAGCATGGCGCAAAGAGCTTGACAACAAGAAGTATATTCCCAACAAAATTTATCTCGGAGGAACAAAAAGTACACTTCCGTTGTTAGTAAATAGAGAACTATTGAAATCAAAAGCATACCTTTGTCGAAATAAAACATGTAGTCTACCGCAGTCGTCGATTACAGATTTGTTAGAATTAATTAAATAATAAACGAGAGGAAGCTCTCACAAACATTAAACAATGATTATAGAAAACAACAACGTAGTAACGTTGAATTACATTCTTCACACAATCGAAGAAAACGGTGAAAAACAGTTTGTTGAACAGACAACAACAGAAAATCCATTGACATTCTTATTTGGTGTTGGAATGATGTTGCCAAAATTCGAAGAAAACATCGCCGGTCTTCAACAAGGCGATAAGATTTCTTTCGACTTGGCGGCGGCTGATGCTTACGGCGAAAGAGATGATAGAGCTATCGCTCAATTGCCGGCAGATATGTTTAAAGATTTAGGATTACCTTCGTTGGGCGATGTATTGCCACTTCAAGACAACCAAGGTAACCAATTCCGCGCTGTAGTAGTGGATGTCACTCCTGAAGCGGTTATCGCTGACTTAAACCACCCAATGGCAGGCAAAACTTTAAGTTTCGACATCGAAATCTTAAACGTTCGTCCAGCAACTCAAGAAGAGTTAGCACATGGACATGCACACGGCATTGACGGTACTCACGGTCACTAATCGCTGACAAAAGATAAAAGGGGAATTTTTTCCCCTTTCTAACTATTTTTTACCGCTCTCAGCATTTCTCTTTTTCCGGGAGCTCCAGGTGCTTTTTCTATGGAGAAGCCTAAAGCTCTCATACTGCGCTTCAGATTTCCCGTTATAGCATAGGTTACAAATACGCCTCCAGGCTTTAAAAACTGTGACACATGTGCCAACGTCTCTTCTGTCCACATTTCAGGCTGATGTACTGCCGCAAAGGCATCGAAATATACAACATCAAACATCTTCTCGGAAGTGAATTCCATCACCTTAGTATGGGCGATTTCGAGTAGTATATTAGCATCCATGGCCACGGAATGCCGCAAGGCCTCCTCATAATTTTCAATATAACTCTCCCATATTGCAGCATCCACATAATCGGCATAACCGATTTGCGCAATGACTTCCTTGCCCAAAGGAAAAGCTTCAATGCCGCAATAGTACAAGTCAATACCATTGGAACGACAGAAATCCGCCGTAAGGATAAAATTAAGTCCCGTACCGAAACCTATTTCTAGCACTGACGCTCTTTTACTCTGCTCTTGATCCAGAAAAAACTGCAATCCCGACTTTAAAAACACATGCTTACTTTCCTGTAAAGCGCCGTGCTTGGAATGATAATGTTCTCCTACTTCTGCATTATATAGGGTCCTCGACCCATCTCCTGTCGTCACAAAATCCATAATCCTTATTTTTTCTGTCAAATCTAAAACAAAAAAACTATTTTAGCTGTAGAGAATCTCCAGTATGAAAGCTATTCTGAAAAATTATAACAGCATCATCCTCTTATTGATAGGTATTACCGTAGGAAGTTTGATAGGATTATTGTTTCCGGATTGGGTGACATATATCAAACCTATTGGAGATATTTTCCTAAATCTATTGTTTGTAGCAGTGATTCCATTGCTCTTTTTTGCGATTGCCTCCGCTATTGCCAACATAGAAAGCAACAACAAGCTAGGGAAAATTCTGGGGGTGATGTCTTTCGTTTTCATAAGTACCATAGCCATTGCCGCCATACTCACAATAGCAGGGTTGTGGGTCTTTCCCGTGACCGCGGTAAAGGAGAGTGCTGACGTCGCAGAAACGCTGAGTACGAATGCCAATGACACCTGGGGAGATAAAATCGTCCGCTTTCTCAGCGTCGGGGAATTTGTCAACCTTCTTTCACGTCAAAATATACTAGCATTCGTGATTTTTTCTTTCCTTGTAGGACTGTCGGTAAGAAAAAGTGGAGAAGCAGGGAAACCCTTTCTTTCCTTCCTTATCGCCGGAAATGAGGTTATGAAAAACCTCCTAACTATCATTATGCAGCTGGGTCCTATAGGCCTTGGTGCCTATTTTGCCTATCAGGTACAATCTCTGGGACCGGAGCTATTCGGCTTCTACGCCAAACCACTGGCTTTCTATTACATTTTCGGATTTAGTCTTTTTCTTTGTGGTTATTTAGCTTTCTATGCCTTGTTAGCCAATGGTAGAAAAGGCATGAAAGACTATTGGAGAGCTAACATCACGCCATCACTGACCGCACTGAGCACATGTAGCAGCCTAGCCACCCTACCGGCAAACCTCCTTGCAGCACGAAAAATGGGTATACCCAACTACATCAGCAGTGTCGTTATCCCCTTAGGCAACACACTCTACAAAAATGGTTCTTCCATATCTTCTATTTTGAAAATTTATGTGGCTTTTGCCATTTTGGAGTGGAACTTCTTCGAGCCTTCTACCCTCATCCTCGCGGTAGGCATTACGTCTTTTGGTAAGCATCGTAGCCGGAGGAATCCCTAACGGCGGCTTTATCGGTGAAATGCTTATGATTTCCATCTACGGCATACCCAACGAAGCAGTACCTGCCATCATGATTATCGGTGCATTGGTAGACCCTCTAGCCACAGTACTAAATGCTACTGGCGACACCGTGGCCGCCATGCTCGTTACAAAACTTTCCAAAGAAAAATTTATTCTTTCCGAGGAAGAGCAGGCTGTCTGAATACTGTAAAATTTAAACAAAGAACTATTTCTTTTTACAACAAGAAAACTTACTGCTGATTATCAGTTATTTAAACTCTATTTAGAATAATTCTAAATACCCTGGTATTCTTGCTAAATTCACTCTTTCGCTTAGCTTTTCGTAATTTTGCAGTTGGTTTAGTTAAAAAATTGGCATGAAAAAAAGTTCAATCATTCTGATTGTAGTCATAGCTATTGCAATTGCTATGATTTTGGTGATTTACACGGATTCAAGTACTTATTCTACCTTTAGCGAAGCGAAAGAAAAGAAGACAGAGCTTTATGTTGTAGGGGTGTTGAATAAGGAAAAAGATTTGGTTTACGATCCGGTAAAAGATCCGAACCACTTCTCTTTCTATATGTACGACAAAGACAGTACAGAGTGTAAGGTAGTATTCAACGGTTCTAAACCACAAGATATAGAACGTTCGGAACAGATTGTGTTGACAGGAAAAATGGAAGGGGATGTTTTTCTTGCTTCCAAAATATTGATGAAATGTCCTTCAAAGTACAATAAAACGGAAATGGAAGTGAAAGAGGCTTCCGCTGTTCAGGCTTCTTTGTAATATAAAAAACACAGATATTTTCGATGGATATAAACTACGTAGGTGAAAACCTTTTGCCTGGTAAGATAGGACAGTTTTTTGTAGTGCTATCTTTTGGGGCAGCCTTATTTTCTTTTATCAGTTACTTTTTTGCGACAAAATCACCGGAAGAGAAGGGTTGGAAAACCATGGGCCGCATAGGCTTTATGATTAATGCCCTGTCGGTGGTGACCATAGGTACTCTGCTATTCTACATGATTTACAATCACATGTTCGAATACTACTATGTGTGGTCACACTCTGACACTTCTCTTCCAACACATTATATTATTTCATCATTCTGGGAAGGTCAAGAGGGTAGCTTCTGGCTATGGATGTTCTGGCAAGTTGTTATCGGCACTGTACTGCTTTTCCGTGCCAAGTCATGGGAGCCGCCGGTGATGACCTTTGTCATGTTGTGTCAGACTTTTTTAGGCAGCATGCTGTTGGGAGTAGAAATTTTGGGTAGCCGTATCGGCAGTTCTCCGTTCATCTTGTTGCGTGAAGCTATGGATGCCCCTATTTTCAAAGATCCTAACTATCTTTCCATGATTGATGGTAAAGGTCTTAACGCTTTATTGCAAAACTATTGGATGGTGATTCACCCTCCTACCTTGTTTTTAGGATTTGCATCCATGATAGTACCTTTTGCCTATGCGGCAGCAGGGCTATGGAAAAGACAATACAAAGAATGGCTGAAGCCCGGTCTACCATGGGCTCTCTTTGCGTTATGATATTGGGTGCCGGAATCATTATGGGTTCATTCTGGGCCTATGAAGCCTCAACTTTGGGGGTTTTTGGGCATGGGACCCTGTCGAAAACGTTTCTATCATCCCATGGTTGACATTAATAGCAGCCGTACACGTCATCTTGGCATACAATCATTCCGGACATGGTTATTTTACGGCTACTTTGCTTTCCTTGATAAGTTTTGTGTTGGTAATCTATGCCTCATACCTTACTCGTTCCGGTATCTTGGGAGAGACTTCCGTACACTCGTTTACCAGCTTGGGTATGTCGGGTCAGCTTATTGCCTTCAACCTTGTTTTTCTACTTATCATGATAGGCTTGTTGGTATGGCGCCGCAAAGAGCTGCCTCGTACACCAAAAGAGGAAGAAATCTATTCCCGAGAATTCTGGCTGTTTATCGGAGCACTTGTGCTAACCGTAGCCTGTGTGCAGATGATTGCGACGACGTCGATTCCTGTCTTCAACGCCCTGTTTGGCACAAAAGTAGCCCCTCCCATAGACCCTATAGCACATTATAACAAGTGGCAAGGTGCTTTCGCCGTAGTAGTATTACTGTTGACTGCTGTAACACAATTCCTAAAATATAAACGTACGGATGCAAGCAAGTTTTGGGCTTCGACACTTGCTTCCCTCATCGTTTCCATCTTCTTGGCTGCAGGGGCAATATACGTGACGAAAACGTACACCAATGTCATGTACATCCTGTTGATGTTTACAGGAATTTTCTGTGTGGTGGCCAACGTTCGTATCCTTGGAGATGCCATCAAAGGAAAGTGGAAGCTTACCGGCTCTGCCGTATCTCATATAGGTTTTGGATTCTTGGTATTGGGGGCTTTGGTAGCCGCTGCGACCAACGAAGTGATTTCTATCAACCAAAGTGGATATATAGGGGTAAAAAACTTCGGTAAAGAGGGCGACAAATTTACTGACCCGGGAGAAAACCTCTTCCTAACCGAAGGAGAACCTATCCAAATGGGTGAATATCGCATCACCTACATTGGAGATAGCGTTGCTGCTCCGAATGTTTTCTATCATATCAAGTACGAAAAGATAGATGAGGAAACCGGCAAAGTTAAGGAGTCGTTTGTCCTTAGTCCTTTTGCTCAGAACAACCCGGAAATGGGAGGACTGATAGGAACACCTGACACACGTCATTACCTCACTCACGACATATACACCCTGATCACAGCTGCAGCAGCAGATTCACACGCCCCTCTATCCAAAGTCAATGCCGATGAGCAGACCGGCTTTGAAGATTATGAGGAGCCTGCAACATTCTTGGTAAACATTGGAGACACCTTGCGCTACCGAAATGGTATCTTCGTCATTGAAGGGGTAAACAAAAGTGCAAAACTGCAGAATATTCCGCTTAAGGAAAATGACGTCATCCTAGGATTGAAAATCAAAGTTATCGCAGCAGACCAAAAGGAATATCATGCGGAGCCTATTTTCCTACTAAAAGATGGCCATGCTTACGACTTCAACAAAGATGTGGAAGAGCAGGGACTCAAATTCCGATTCACCAATATTCTTCCGGAAAAAGACAAGCTGGAAATCATGCTTTACCAAAAGCCTCTTCCAGAGAAAAAATGGATAGTATTCAAAGCTATAAAATTCCCATATATCAATTTCTTCTGGGCAGGAACGGTCATCATGACCATAGGTTTTATTATGGCCATTATTCGCCGTATTCAGGAGAATAAATCAAAAGCGAACGACATAAGAAATGTAAGGAATGGAAATCGTTTTCAATTGGTCAGCGGCAATATAGCATCACACCTTGCTAAAGCATTTCATGCTAATGGAAATATTATCCGTCAGATATATAGCCGTACCCTAGCCCATGCCCAAACATTGGCTAGGGACGTTAATGCCGCACCGACGGATAGCTTAAAACATCTTGTTCCCGATGCCGACCTATACATCATCGCGGTAGCAGATGATGCCATCCCTTCCGTCATACGTCAGCTCCCCAAAACTTTGAAAGGTATTGTAGTACATACCTCAGGAGCTACTTCCTTAGATATTTTACAGGAATTCCAACATTTTGGGGTTATCTATCCTCCTCAAAGTATTAACAAACATATTGATACCGATTTTTCAAAGATTCCTTTTGGTGTAGAAGCCAATACCGAAGAAAACTTACGGCTGCTCTTCAATACGTTGAAGTCTATAGCTCCCAAGACCTTTGCCTGCAACAGCCAGCAACGGTTGGCTTTACATGTCGCTGCAGTGATAGCCAATAACTTTAGCAATGCTCTCTTTCAGATGGCATACGACATCCTGCAACACGAACAGCTGGACTTCGAGCTGCTCAAACCTATAATTTTGGAAACGGCCAATAAGGTGCAGTACCACCCACCTTACGAAACCCAGACAGGTCCCGCCCGCAGAGGTGATTATAAAGTGATTGATAAGCATTTAGAATTCTTAAGCCAACAGCCTGAGGAACGCAAAATATATCAATTATTGACCGATTTTATTATTAAAAGATACCAGAAATAAGCCTTTAATTAATAAAAAAAGTAAAAATTACACCTAACCTAATCCGAATCCTCAAATTACTTTCTAATTTTGTCAAACAAATTCGGATATTTAAAGTATATATTAATATATAAACTATATCATGGCAGTAAGAAAACTGATTCTTATAATCATCACGGCGATAAACCTTGTTATTATATCTTTTGGTATAATATTCACGCCGAGATGGTTTTGGTTATTGCTTATCCCTATTCCTTTATTGATTGTAGCAATCTACCACAGTTTACAGACGAAACATGCAATCTTACGTAACTATCCTTTGGTAGGTGCATTCCGTTATTTCTTTGAATCTTTCCGTCCCGAGCTGAGACAATATTTCTGGGAGTCAGATACAGACGGAAGACCTTTTAACCGTAGACAACGTTCTATTGTATACCAAAGAGCGAAAAACCAGCGAGAGACGGTAGCTTTCGGTATGCAACAAGACCCTCAGGCGGTAGGCAACGAATGGGTAGCGCATTCAATATTCCCTACACATATAGAAAACCATGACCTTCGCGTCCTTGTAGGAAACAAAGCTTGTAAGCAACCTTACAACATGAGTATCTTCAACATTTCGGCGATGAGTTATGGTGCCTTGAGTAAAACCGCCATCGAAGCCTTAAACAAAGGTGCCGCATTGCAAGGTTTTGCTCACAACACCGGAGAGGGTGGTATTAGTGATTATCATATCAATGGCGGGGACCTTATCTGGCAGATAGGTACCGGATATTTTGGATGTCGTGACGAGAATGGATACTTCAATGCCGAGTTGTTCACGGAAAAGGCCAACAGACCCTACGTAAAGATGATCGAATTGAAAATCTCACAAGGGGCAAAACCAGGCCACGGCGGTATCTTACCTGCGGCAAAAAACACACCTGAAGTGGCTAGAATCCGTCACGTCGTGCCGGGTACCGACGTGCTTTCTCCTCCGGCACACAGCGCATTTTCCAACCCCGTAGAGATGATGCACTTCATACAGAAGCTGCGTGAACTGTCAGGCTATAAGCCTGTAGGTTTCAAAATCTGTATCGGCGACAGACAGGAGTTTTTGGATATCTGTAAAGCTATGCAAGACACGCAGATATTCCCTGATTTCATCGCCATAGACGGTGCTGAAGGAGGTACAGGAGCTGCACCTCTGGAATTTACGGACAACCTAGGTATGCCGCTGTATGATGCCTTGGCCTTCGCTACCAAAACATTAATCAGCTACGGGCTGAAGAAACATATCAAAATCATTGCCTCCGGCAAAATCATCACCGGCTTCGACTTATTGAAAGTCTTGGCCTTAGGAGCTGATGCTTGCTATAGCGCCCGCGGAATGATGTTTGCCTTAGGATGTATCCAAGCACTCAAATGTAATGAAGACGTCTGTCCGGTAGGTGTAGCAACACAGCGACCTCACCTATACAAAGGACTAGACGTTCAGGATAAACATGTGCGTGTAGCACAATTCCACCGCAATACCTTGCGTGCTACCGTAGAAATCATGGAAGCCTGTGGATTCAAGACCGTAGACGACATTACGGCAGACAAATTCTACAGAAAAGTAGATGCTATCACCACGTTAAGCTTCCACGAAATTTACTTCAAAGACACAGGAAGGTATATTAAAAAAGAAAACACCTTTGAAAAGGAAGACTTCTTGAAAGATGATTGATTAGGGTAACAAAAAAAGGTCGACGAAAGTTGACCTTTTTATTTTATATTATGAAAAACTTTATCCAAGATACGTTGCGCGGCCTGTAACTCCTGCAAATCCAGACCTTCCGTAGCTTCTTTCAATGTCAAGGCGGACTGCCGCATGCCCTCCTCCTTCAAGCGACGCCCCTCCTTAGTAAGATATATAAGATTAGAACGACGATCTTTCTTATCGTTGACACGGATTACTAAAGACATTTTCTCCAAATTGTTAATCAATCGCGTAATACTAGGTTTATCTCTATAGGTCAGATTAGCAAGTTCCTGCTGCGTCAAGCCTTCCTCTCTCCACAAATGATATAATATAGTCCATTGCTCGGCAGTAATGTTCAACTTAGCCGCTTTCAGATTACGCTGTAATCTCCTTGAGATTGCAGTCGAAACTTTCCCCGTCAAGAAAGAATAAAATTCTTCCGATAAAACTAGTGTTTCGTTCATGATTAGCTTATAATTTAGGTTGTTTATGCAATTAAGCAAGATTATTTTAATAATACAAATTTTTTATAAAAATTGTATATAATGCGTATATTTAAATTATGGAAAACTATTGGGTCATAATCTTTTTTGTAATAGCTTTTGTCATAAATGTTTCTAGAAATTATCAGAAAGAACAGGAAAAAGCCAAAAGGAGAATGTCCCAACAAAGGCCTGTCCGCCCTAAGTCTTCACCACTCCCACAATCACAGCCTGAGCTCAAACCAGCTCCCCCAAATAGTGGAAAAGTCTGTCTATACCAAATTGGAGAAAACCGCTCTGATCGAAGAGTCTATGCCCGAAGAGGTATTGGCACTGAAGCGCAGTAGAGAATTGAAGGAAAAAGAAAAGACCATCAAGCTACATAAAGCGCAGCAAGCCCAAAAGGAAACTGTAGAAAAGGAGAAAATATTCGACTTACGTACAGCAATAATACAGTCTGCTATATTAGAAAGACCTTACCAGTAAGATTTTCCTACAGTAATGAGAATTTATCAGCATCCTTAAGGAAAGGGAACTGCTCTCTCGCTTTAGTGAGATCCTTAGGATTTAAGGTGAAGGTATAAAGGTCCTCATCTTCCGGCTTATAATATACCACATCTCCCAGAGGAGAAATACACATCGAACCGCCCGAATAGTACACTTCGTTGCCGTCGTGTCCTACGCGGTTTACACCTATCACATAAGCTTGGTTTTCTATTGCCCTTGCCGGAATCAAAGCTCTCCAATGTGCTGAACGCTTATCCGGCCAACTAGCGATATATACCAAGAGATCATAACCATTCTCCACATTGCGGGACCATACCGGAAAACGTAAATCATAGCATATCATTGGACATATCTTCCACCCTTTCAGCTCGAAAATGATACGTGAATTGCCGGGGGTAAAATCTTTGTCCTCTTGTGCCAAGGCAAAGAGATGTCTCTTGTCATAATACACATAGCTACCATCGGCCGACATCCACACAAAGCGGTTAAAGTATTGGTCGTTCTCTTTAATGATTAAGGAGCCTGCTACAACACAGTCAAAAGTTTTAGCCGTATTGTACAACCAGCGCATAGTCATGCCGTCCATAGCCTCAGCACATTTCTCCACATTGGTCGTAAATCCTGTATTAAACATTTCAGGAAGGAGGATTAAATCTGTTTTCTCACGTAAAGCGGATAATCTCAAACTTAGATTTTGAAGATTCTTCTCTACGTTTTCCCAGAATAGGTAAGCTTGAAATATTGTTATTTTAATAGGCTCCATCAAGTAACTTTCCTTATACAAAATGTTTATTACAAATACTTTAAAAATATAAGACTTTTTTATGATTCACACAAAATTATTTGGTGCGGTGCAATAAGTTGTCTGCTAAAACGTATAAATCCTCTTTATTTTCACGAGGGACCGAAATGCTGTCTAGGTTTTTCAAAGCTTTGCTTGAATACTCTTCCTTTAACGTATTAGCCTGCTCAAATATTTTATACTTGTCGTATAATTTTTTCATACGCCTTACCTTTTCTACACTATCCTGACCGTTTAGCTGTAGAATGGCGTCAAATTCTGTTTTATCCCCTTCCGTAAGCGCTCTCTTCAGGAGAATATGCAAAATGGTTTTCTTATTAGCAATAATATCGCCTCCCACTTGTTTTCCGAAGGTTTCAGGATCTCCGAAAGTATCCAAGATATCGTCCTGCAGTTGAAAAGCTATGCCTAGATTTTCACCAAAATCATACAGACGTTGAATGTTATCCACATCCGCTTCCGCGATAATCGCGCCCATCTCTAAAGCTCCCCCCAGCAATACGGATGTTTTCAGGCGTATCATCTCTATATACTCGTCTTGCGAAACATCCTTACGCTGCTCAAAATCCATATCATGCTGCTGTCCCTCACACACTTCCAGTGCTACACGGTTAAAGGTCTTCAACAGGGCCGGAACACTTTTCGAAGGGCACTTGGACAATTCCTCATAAGACTTCACCAGCAAGGCATCCCCCGATAGGATAGCCGTATTGTCATCCCACTTTTGATGAACAGTCTGCTTACCTCTACGCAGTGGAGCCTTATCCATGATATCATCGTGCATCAACGAAAAGTTGTGGAAATATTCCACCGCAATAGAGGCTGGAAGTACGTCATCCAGCTCCTTATATCCAAACAAGCTAGCCCCCATAAACACCAACTGCGGACGTATTCTCTTTCCGGAAAGCGATAAGATGTACTCTATAGGTTCGTATAAGTTTGTCGGTGACTCAGGAAGATTGAGATTTGCTAAAGCATGGCTGATCTTCTCAGCATAATACGGATTTCCAAACATATCTGATATTAGAATAACCATACGAAGATACACATATATTTTTTAACGCTTTTACATTTCCTTGCAAATTGCCTCTAGTATTAGTATTATATTTGTACAAATTACCATGCATGCGAATACTAGTAGTCCATAATTACTATCAGCATAAAGGCGGTGAAGATGTAGTCTTTCGTCAAGAAGTGGAAGCCCTCCAACAGATAATGCCGATAGAAACCCTAACCTTCCAAAACAGGAAAGGTTTTGCAGGGCTACTTCAGTTTGCATTATATCCTTGGAACCCCTTTGCTGCACGCAAGATTGTTCGGAAAGCCAAAGAATGTGGAGCTGATATCGTACACTTTCATAACCTACATTATGCTATAGGCCCCTTGGCTATACGTCACCTGCATAAGGCTGGTTTTAAAACCATACAGACCTTACACAACCATCGACTTTTGGACCCTTCCGCAACCTTATTTGTGCGCAATAAAGTCTTTTTGGATACTATAGAGAGGGTATTTCCGTGGAAGTCTGTATGGCAAAAGTCATTGGATAACTCTCTGCTAAAAACATTCTGGACAGCGTGGACCTATTATATCCACCATAAACTAAATACGTGGAAGATGGTAGACCGCTATCTGGTATTCTCACAGTTTATGAAAAGCCTGATTCTCAGATCTCCAAAAAACATTCAAAGAAGTGCGAATAACTGTAAAAACGAATAGCGGTAGAAAAACCTTCTTCCGCTGCATTAACCCCTCGGGAAGATTTTTTTCTCTACATAGGCAGGTTGTCGCAGGAAAAAGGTGTGGAATCTCTGCTGGAGGCTTTCAAGACGTACAGTCAACAGCGGCTGGTCATCTATGGCGATGGACCGCTACGAGCAGCGGTAGAGCTAGCATCCAAACAACACCACAACATCATCTATAAAGGTTTTCAACCCAAAGAGGTTTTGGCCTCTGCCCTAGCATCATGTCAAGCGCTCATCGTTCCTTCCATCTGTCTTGAAGGTATGCCGATGACACTATTGGAAGCCTATGCCTTGGGAACACCGGTTCTAGCCAGCAATCTAGGCGTATTAAGCGAAATAGTCATCAACGGCAAAACAGGTTTGCATGTTGAAGCCAACAACCCGAAAGACCTAGGTGAAAAAGTGAAACAGTTCGCCCTTCTGGACAAAGAAGAAAAACAATTTATGAGCGATAATTGTCTTAAGGAGTACGAGGAGAAGTACACTCTGGACAAAAACGTTCAACAGCTTATCCAGGTTTATAAAGAAATTATAGCATCAGCATAAAAACGAATACTATGAATAGCATCATAATAATGGACCCATTGGGGTTAGCTCCCCAAATCAAAGAAGTACTAGCGACAGTTTACGATCCGGAACTTAGACCTGCTAATATCCTAGATTTGGGATTGGTATACGAAATCATCACCAAAGAAGGAGGAATTGCCAAAGTGGTGATGACCTTAACTGCTCCCGGATGCCCTGTTGCCGGAGACATCATCGACGAAGTACAACGTAAGGTAGCCGCTATCCCCGGCGTAACGGAAGCATTGGTGGAACTAACATTCGATCCACCATGGACTAAGGATATGATGAGTGAAGAAGCTAAGCTGGAACTAGGACTACTCTAGTTCCTTTTCCTGCACAGAAGCTTCCAGCTCCTCTAAAGTCTTTCGAGCTTTGGAAGCTTTCTGCTCCTTCCCAAAAAGAGCGTTCCATATATTTCGCGACTCCTTGGTCAATAATGGGGAAATAACAGATAAAAGAAGAACATATACCACCACAAAGGATTGAAGCACCGGTAATAGTCCTCCCGCCTTGCCGATATTGGCCATAATGATAGAAAACTCTCCTCTAGCAGATAAGGTAAAGCCTATATCAAAGGAGCTACGCGGCTTAAGTTTAGAAAAATACGTCGCAAAATAGCCGGAGGCAATATTACCCAGTACGGTGACAAATGCCGCTAAAGCACCCCATCCCACAGCTCCTCCCAACGAATAGATATCTATTGAAAGGCCAAAGCTGAAGAAAAACATAGCTCCGAAGAAGTCCTTATATGGCAATACCATGCTTTCTATCTTCTTAAGATATTTGGAGTCCGCAAAGACAAGCCCTGCCATCAGTGCCCCTATAGCTTCCGCCACATGTATGGTCTCCGAAAAGCCGGCAATCACAAACAACAGACTGAAGATAATAAGAATAAAAAGTTCTGAAGACTTGTCGTGAAGAATCTTATCTATGGAAGGAACCAACTTGCGTCCGAAAATAAGAAAGGCAAGAATAAAACCCAAAGCCAAGAGGGAGGTGCCCAACACAGACCAAAAGGAAGTTCCCCCCGTCAATATCAATCCGGAAAGGAAGGAAATATGCATCGCAATAAACAAATCGTCGAACATGATCATGCCCATGATGACCTCCGTCTCGGGATTCGCCGTACGCTTCAAGTCTGTCAGCACCTTGGCCACAATAGCTGTAGATGAACTTGTCATCAAACCGCAGAGCACCATCATCTCTTTGAATGGAAGATTCATCAACCACCCTATCAACAAGCCGGAAACAAAATTAAGAAAGACATATAAAGTCCCTCCCGTGACTATAGACTTCCCAGATTTAAGTAGACGGCTAACAGAGAACTCCAACCCCAAATAAAAAAGAAGAAACAGGACCCCCAGCCGCCCCATAAAGTCTATAAAAGGCTTGCTCTCTGAAAAAGTAAAAAAAACCCACACCTTATCCACCCACGAGGTAATATCCGGATTATTGACGTATGCAAGAAAATCAGCAACAAAAGAAGGGTATTCCTTATTGCCCAATATCATACCTATAATTATAAAAAAGGGAATAACAGAAAAGCGAAGTCTGTTTGCCAACAGCCCCACCAACGCAACTAAGAAAACAGCTATTCCTATTTCTAAAATTATGATATGCGACATAAATACGTATTAAACTAATAACTCTTTCAGCAACTTAATATGTTTGGCTTTTCCTGCAATGACAAGTGTATCTCCCGGTTCGATGACATAATCCGGTCCAGGATTTATTTTGGTTTCTTTGTCTTTGATCGCAGCAATGATGGATGCTCCCGTCTTTTGACGCACGTTAAGCTCACCTATACTTTTGTTTACCCCGTCACTTGAAGGCCCTACTTTAAACCATTCTATTCGAAGGTCGTCCAAGGCTACCTCTATAGTCTCCAAAGCCTTAGGCTTATAAGATAGGCCTCCTATTATCCCTGCCAGCTGACGGGATTCTTCGTCCGATAATGTCATCACACAACGCGTTTCATTATCTTCTTCATCATGACGGTATAATTCACGACGACCGTCATCATGAATCACCACGACCATATTGTCTCCGGCATCCGTTTCTATCTGAAACTTCTTGCCAATACCAATAAGATCACTTTCTCGAACTACTGACATAGCAATATATATTAGTTTATATCTAAATTTTGATTACCTCTAATTTAGTAAAAGTCGACTATTCTTCGTTAGGGTCCACCAACATGTAAGAACCATCTTCTTTCAATTTTGGCTTCCCCATAGCCAATGACTTTCCATGGTAGAATAGGTATATCCAGCCCTCCGGAGCCCCTTGCTTCCAATACTCCTTACGTTTGTCACGAGAAGCACGCCCATCAAAATCGTACTTAGCAATAAAATTTTTGAACAGCTCCTCCGGCTCCGGCAACACATCTCCACCGAAGAAGAAATGCTCTCCTCCCGTCTCAATATGGAAGGCCTGATGAAATTCGGTATGTCCGCCGTTAAGTTCATATCTGATCTCATAATTCACCATGCCGTCACCTTCCACCAAATTCAAATTGCCGCTACGCTGAATGACATCAAAAACTTCCGTCCTATAGGACGGAGAATCTGACGCATAGGCATTTTCCCACTCACCACGCTGAATAACATATTCAGCCTCTGGAAACGCTATTCGCCCTACTCCGTTTTTGAAATCCACCAGTCCTCCCGTATGATCTTTATGAAGATGCGACATAAGCACATATTTCACATCCTCAGGCTCATATCCCAATTTACGAATATTATGGTGTATTAACAATTCGTCGTTTTCCGTACGAAAACCCAATCCTGCATCACATAGTATCAATCCGTTACTCGACTCTATCAAAAATGGATGCACATGAACAAAGAGCGACCCAGGTCGGCTTTTCGGATCATCCACCTTAGGATCAAAAGGAACAAATTTTTTTGATGCATCAACGGAAAAGGAACCTTCAAATAAAGAGTATGACTTGAATCATTCTTTTAAATAATTGTAAATATGATAGTTAGAAAAGACCTAACTAATTATCGATTGAGAGTATTAGGTTACTACACCTATAAAATGTATATTTACATACAAATATTGTGCAAAGATATGCAAAAAAGGTGGGTCCTAAAACCAAAAAATAATAGCGACAAAGTAGAGCGTTTGAAGGCGGAATTAGGTGTAAATGACATTGTTGCAAATCTTTTGGTGAGCCGCCAGATTGAAACCTTTGATCAGGCAAAACAATTTTTCAGACCTTCTTTGGAGCATCTGCACAACCCTTTCCTCATGAAGGATATGGACATCGCCATATCCCGCATCGAAAAAGCTATCGGCAACAAAGAAAAAATACTCATCTACGGAGATTATGACGTAGATGGCACCACAGCAGTATCTGTCGTTTTATAGTTTTTTTCGTGCTTTCCACTCCGGCATTGAATTTTATATTCCGGACCGCTACGCGGAAGGTTATGGCATTTCTACACAAGGTATTGACTATGCTGCTGCCAAAGGCTTTTACACTTGTCATCGCCTTGGACTGTGGCATCAAAGCCATAGATAAAATAGAATACGCCAACAGTAAGGGCATAGACTTTATCATAGGAGACCATCACCTGCCCGGAGACTCCATACCTAAAGCCGTGGCTGTCCTTGACCCTAAAAGACCGGACTGCAATTATCCTTACAAAGAACTCTCCGGATGTGGTATAGGGTTTAAAATTATTCAAGCCTTCATCCTGAAAAACAATATGAATATGGAGGTGGCTTACCAATATCTGGACTTGGTAGCCGTAAGTATAGCTTCCGATATTGTCCCTATCACAGGAGAAAACAGAACCTTAACGTACTTTGGATTAAAGAAACTGAACAATAATCCTTGTATAGGTCTTAAAGCGTTGATTGATTTATCTTCCCAAAAATCAAAAAACTTCAGCGTCAATGACATAGTATTCCAGATAGGACCACGCATCAATGCCGCAGGAAGAATAGAGCACGCTAAAGACGCAGTACACCTTCTCCTTTCCAAATCAGAAGAAGAAGCAAAGAACTACTCTTCGGCCGTAGACGATCAGAACAACCAACGTAAAGATCTTGATCTTACCATCACGAAGGAGGCCTTGCAGATTATAGAATCCTCCCATCAGAACCTTTCCCGCAAATCGACGGTGCTTTATAAGGCCGACTGGCATAAGGGCGTTATAGGTATCGTAGCATCCCGTCTTACGGAAAAATACTATCGGCCTACCGTAATCCTGACAAGGACAAACGGCAGATCCAGCAATATGTCCGTTTGTC
>NZ_JXAC01000109.1 GCF_000814685.1 Sphingobacterium sp. T2 | reverse complement strand
TTTGACTATCAATCAAAGACTTCAACATGCCTGTAAATGCTAAGCTGCCAACATTTATCCGCAGATTGGCTTATCCTTCAAGCGAAAGAGCAGAAAACGGAGCTAACGTTCCGGCAGAAGTATCTTTGGACACCAAATTGTGGTGGGATCAGTAAATCATATAAGCAAAAATAGAAAAGGCTCCTAAAGGAGCCTTTTTCTATTAAAATATCGTTCGAGCAATACCTCCATCTAAAGGAATTGCTGCACCCGTAAGGTAAGAAGCATATTCCGAAGCCAAAAAAGCTACCAGATAGCCGTATTCTTCCGGCAATCCCAACCTTTTGACCGGTACGGACGCTATACGTCCTTTCCTTATCTCTTCAAAACTTTTACCCTCTTGTTCTGCCTGTTTATTCATCAAAGTTGTCAGTCTTTCTGTCTCAAAATATCCTGTCATCACCGAATTGACGGTAATGCCTTCCTTTGCTAGCTCATTAGCTAGAGATTTAGCCCAAGATACCAAAGCAGTACGCATAGTATTGGAAAGTACCAATGTATCTTGTGGCTCCTTCACCGTCATCGAAGAAACGTTTATAATACGTCCGCATCCCTGCTTACGCATAGCTTTCAAAGCACATTCGGTCGTAAAGACAGCATTCTGAAACAATAAATCGAAGGCCTGCTGATAATCATACAAAGACTTTTCCAAGACACCTCCCGGCTGTGGCCCCTGCGTATTATTCACCAAAATATCTACTGCATTGCGCTCAAAATAAAGGGAAATATCTTTTTTATAGCGTTCCAAATCCATATAATCTGTCATAATATATTGATGACGTTGACTTTTCGATGTATCCAACAGGCCTAGAGTATCCTCCAGCTTCTCCTTATTCCGTCCTACAATAGTCACTTCCGCCCCACAAGCTGCCAGCTGTAGAGCTATAGCCTTTCCAATACCCGAAGTGCTGCCACCTATCAAAGCCTTCTTTCCAACAAGTTGTATCTTCATATATTTATCATTTAAGCTTCAACTAAGTTACCACAATACCTTTTGTCTCACAAGCAATTATAGCGGTAAGTATTTCATTTTAAAAATTATTTTCTTATATTTATTTAGCCGAACTAATACATTATAACCATTTATAAACCAAAAAGGCTATGCAAACAAAAACAGAATTCCTTATCTGGGACAAAATCGTCAACAGTGCCAAGACCAAATTCGACTACGAAAAATATCTACCTTATTTTTCGGATCCTAAAATATATGACACCCTAATTCTTCACATAATAGTAGGTTTTGCCTCTGGAGAGAGCCACGAAACCATCTCTACCAATCTGCATAACGAATTAAGACATATAGGTATCGATGTAAGCGAAAAGGTGGTAGATGATATCATCAGAGAAAAACATATACAATTCAGTAGTGAAATTTATGCTACATACCTTACCTTCTCCATGCTGGAAGATGAGGAGGACGAAAAAGTTATTCTAGGATATGTGACGGACCTACTAGAAAGTCCTCGCGTATATTAATCAAGGCATTACCTTATAAGTAGGATCTTCTTCTATATTGACTTCGATAATTCCCTGAGCATTTTCCAAAAGACGGACACTATCTCTACTGAGATGGCGCAAAATTACTTTTTTGTTGGCCTTGGCATACTTCTCTGTCAATTTATGCAGCGTATCTATGGCCGACATATCCACTACACGTGACTCTTTAAAGTCTACGATAACGACATCGGGGTCATTGACCACATCAAATTTTTCCATAAATGCCGTCACAGAACCAAAAAATAGTGGTCCATAGATTTCATAAATCTTATGGCCTTGAACATCCAGATGTTTACGAGCACGAATCCTCTTGGCATTGTCCCAAGCAAATACCAAGGCAGACATAATAACACCTACCAGCACCGCTAAGGCAAGATTGTGCCACACCACGGTAATCAAAGCTACCACAATCACCACAATAACGTCCGACAAAGGCATCTTGTTGATAATGCGGAAAGAAGCCCACTGGAAAGTAGTGATGGCTACCATCATCATTACTCCTACCAAAGCAGCCATCGGTATCTGCTCTATCACCGGTCCACCTATCAAGATTACAGCCAAGATTCCTAAAGCTCCTACCGTCGCTGCCATGCGTGTACGTGCTCCTGCATCCAGATTTACCAAAGTTTGCGCCACCATAGCACACCCTCCCATACCTCCGAAAAAGCCATTCACAATATTGGCTGTACCCTGAGCCATAGCCTCTCTATTAGAACTACCCTTCGTATTGGTTATCTCATCAACCATGCTTAATGTCAAAAGGGACTCCACCAACCCTACACCGGCCATGATAAGGGAGTAAGGGAAGATAATGTTCAACGTTTGCCAAGTCAATGGTACCGAAGGAATATGAAAAGAGGGAAGGCTGCCACTTACCGACGCTATATCCACCACCTTCTTAGTCTCTATACCCCAAAAGTAAACCAGACAAGTGACCGTAATGATAGCCACCAAAGAGGCCGGTATAGCCTTCGTCAGCTTGGGCAACAGCAGTACGATGCCTATCGTCAGGAGCGTAAGCCCTCCCATGACGTATAAGCTGTGCCCCGACATCCAAGACTCTACTCCACCCTGCTCCACAATCTTAAACTGTTTCAATTGTGCCATAAAAATGACAATGGCAAGTCCGTTGAGGAAGCCATACATCACCGGCTGGGGTATTAACCGGACAAATTTGCCAAGCTTAAAAACACCCACCAGAATTTGTATGACACCTGCTAGGATAACGGTAGCCAACAGGTATTCCACACCATGGGTAGCTATCAGTGCTATAAGCACCACTATCGTTGCTCCGGCACCTCCAGACACCATACCTGGACGTCCTCCCAACAATGCCGTCACTATTCCCATCAAGAAAGCGGCATACAACCCCATCAGCGGCGTCAAACCTGCCACTATTGCGAAAGATAAAGACTCCGGAATCATGGTCATGGAAACAGTGAGCCCGGCTAAAATTTCATTCTTGAAATTTATCTTGGAAAGGTTAAGTGTTTCGAAAGTCATAAAAAATGTAAGCCATCGATAATGATGGCTTACAAAATTACAAAATCTTTAATGCTAATTTCGGATTTTGTTTGTCTCTCAAATTATGGAAGTCTATTGAAATCTATAGTAGGCGCCGTGGATTTATTTTCAAGCTTAAATACCGTATTCGGCATCTCTATTTCGTCGAAAAACCCTCCCATCTTCAGGAAGAATCCTTCTTTACCTACTCCTCCTGTAGCATCCTCACGCTGCTTAGCCCTGTAAGTGGCATCTACCGTAAGTTTCGCAGCCTCCACCTTTTTCCAACTGCCGTCATACACCCATTGGTTTTTGAAAAATACCTGTCTTGTAAGATAACCTTGGTTGGGGTCAAAGTTCTCCAAAAAGCTGTGAAACCCTCTAAGATAGGTATCCGTCTTTGGACGCTTGAAGGATGCTATTAACCTCCAGCTACTAGTCTCCGGATCGAAAAACCACGCCGTATAATCCGTATTGCCGGAACCATCGGGCTTCCCTTGTAGCAAAAACTTATACGTGACCTCGCTCTTCCAGTTATAACGCAAATAACTTTGTCCTCCTGACCCCTCGTTGCCGAACTCGCCCGTATAAACATCCTCTCCTTTCTTGTTTAGCACAATACGCTGATCTTGCGGAATACTCTTCGGATCGTCGGTCTGATAAGGACTCCATACCGAGAATAATATTCTTCTTTCAGTTTCAGAGTTCACTTGTATGCCGAAATAACCTTCTCCGAATCCTATAGCCATAAAATACGAACCCCGCACATCCTGTCCTTTTGGCACCAACACCTCATTGTAGTAATAAGTAACAGGCTCCTGCGTAGGCACACTAAAGGCTAGATGACAAGAAGGACCTCTTCTGCCCCAATAATAGTAGTCGGAACTGTTTACATACAGCATACCCTGCTCCGTCGCTTCTCCTTCAACAAGAAGATTAGTAATCAGCACCACACCTGAAATCGCGGAAAGTTCAACATATTGATGTCCGGCATGCTTCACGACATAGCTTCCTAGCGAAACTTCCTTTTCTACTTCCGAAAAACTTATCTTCTTAGTTTTCCCTGCAAAAGTGACCTGCAATTCAGCCTTTTCTCGGGCTTCTCCTTTCATTTTCACCTGAATATTGCCATTTCCGAAAAGCTTAAAATACACACGTACCTTATTAGGATTCGATGAGGATATCCACGCTCCTTGGTTGCTTACTGCCGAACGCCTTCCTTTGCCTCCTATCTCATAGGCATTTCCTGCCAAAGGAATATCATACGACGTCTCCGCCAACAGATAGCTTACACAGCCAATCATCAAACTCAATATAAAAACGATTCTTTTCATAATATAGGATAATTCTTTGATTTTAAAGATAGAACAAAATGAGAAGGATAAAAACCTATAACCCAAAGCAATCGTTTGCTCAATTTTCATAAAAAAAGCCAGTCTTTAGACTGGCCGTAGCTTTTCTTACCTAATACTATTAAAATCCTACCGATTTCAAATTCAGTCCCGTACGTTCATCCAAGCCAAACATCAAGTTCATATTCTGTACGGCTTGACCTGATGCTCCCTTCAAGAGGTTGTCCGTGGCGTTAAGGATTAACAGCTTGTTTCCATGTTTCTCCAAGTGCATAATGCTCTTGTTGGTATTGACCACCTGCTTCAAGTCGATGTTGGCCTTGGAAACATGCGTAAACGGATGGGAAGCATAATATTCTTCGTATAGAGCATAAGCTTCTTCCTCTGAAAGGTTGCAATCTACATAGATAGCAGAGAAAATACCTCTAGTGAAGTCCCCTCTCTGTGGCACAAAATTGATCTTCTCGGCAGCCCTTTCCAGCAATGATTTCTCCGATGTTGGCAAAAACCCTGTTTGCAGCTGATCCAAAGATTCCGATATTTCCTGCAGATGCTGATGGGTAAAAGATTTGTAAGCCGACAAGTTGTTGTTTCTCCACGAAAAATGTGAGGTTGCCGAAGGTTTCTGTCCTGCCCCTGTAGATCCCGTAGTGGCATTCACATGAATCTGGTCAGGCAAGAGCCCCTTTGCTGCCAGCGGCAACAAAGCCAACTGTATGTTGGTTGCAAAACATCCCGGATTCGCTATATAATGTGCAGTTTTAATGGATTCACGGTTTAGCTCCGGCAAGCCATAAACAAATTGTTTGCCTTGATAAGCTGTATTGGCACGAAGTCTATAGTCCTGAGAAAGGTCGATAATCTTCACCGCAGGATCTATAGGGTTGGCTTCCAAAAACTTGCGTGCATCCCCATGTCCTACACATAAAAATAACACATCTATATCCGAATGGAAATCCGAAGAAAATTCAAGCTCCGTATCGCCGAACAGATCGTTATGGACAGCGTACAACTTATTGCCGGCATTCGACGCCGAATTGGCAAATACGATCTCTACTTCTGGATGATATATTAAGACTCTAAGCAGCTCACCGCCGGTGTATCCTGCCGAGCCGATAATTCCTACTCTTATTTTGCTCATAGTATTTAAGGTTTATACAAAAAACGTCATTTCGAGAGTAAAAGCAAAACTTGTTACGCTCAAAATGACGTGAATGGAAATATAATGGACTATAGCTTTAGCCTTTGTTGTTCACCTTGTGCCAGATGATGGTTTGGTTTCCGAAAATTTTCGAGAATCCTTTAACATCTTCTCCGGTGTATCCTTCATTCATTTCGCCGTAACTACCAAACTTCGTATTCATTAAGTCATGCTCTGACTCTATACCCACCACGATAAAACGGTAAGGGTGTAATTCGACAATTACACGTCCTGTTACGGTATTTTGAGATGAAGTCAAAAATGCTTCGATATCGCGCATCACCGGATCGTGCATCTGTCCTTCATGCATCCAGTTGCCATAGAATGCCGAAATCTGATCTTTCCACGACAGCTGCCATTTTGTTAGGGTATGTTTTTCCAAGGTGTGGTGTGCCTTGATCAGGATGAGAGGTCCAGCAGCCTCGAAACCTACACGACCCTTGATACCTATGATAGTATCACCTACGTGGATGTCACGTCCTATGCCGTAAGGCTGAGCAATTTCTTGTAATTTTTGGATAACCTTCACCGGACCGATCTTCTCACCATTTAACGCCACAGGCTCTCCTTTTTCGAAGTCAATAGTGATAGTCTGAGGCTCGGTAGCAGTCAACGGCGTAGGCCATGCCGACTCAGGTAGGTATTGGTTGGAAGTCAATGTTTCGGCACCACCTACAGATGTCCCCCACAACCCTTTATTGATAGAATATTTAGCCTTCTCAGCACTGTATACAAATCCATGTTTTGCGAGGTATTCAATTTCTGCTTCACGCGACAATTTCAGATCACGGATAGGTGTGATAATCTCTACTCCCGGAATAAGGGTATTGAAAATCATGTCGAAACGCACTTGGTCGTTTCCAGCTCCTGTAGAGCCGTGTGCCACACACTCAGCACCAATCTTTTTAGCATAGTTGGCGATGGCTGTAGCTTGACAGACACGCTCTGCCGATACTGACAGTGGATAGGTAGCATTTTTCAGTACATTACCGAAAATTAAATATTTAATAGTTTCGCGGTAGTAGTTTTCCGTTTCGTCGATTGTGGTATGGGACTTAACTCCCAACTCATAAGCACGGGATTCAATATTTTTTAACTCTTCTTCAGAGAAACCGCCCGTATTTACCACTACGGAGTGTACCTCTAACCCTAAATCTTTTGATAGATAAACACAACAAAACGATGTATCTAAACCACCACTAAATGCTAAAACTACTTTTTTCATTCTAATAACTTTTAGAGAGTAACGTTTTTCTTTTAACGTATCACAAATGTATTAATTATAATTTTTTGCTGTGTTTATCCTTTCAGGGAATACGACAGCCAATATCTTTCTTGTAGATTTCCAAAGTTTCGCTTCAATACGCTTTAGCAGAGATTGTTTTTTCGCTATACGTTCCAGACGTTCTTTGGCTTCTGCCTTACGTTTTGTCTTTTTCCTGCAACTCCTTAGCCTTCTCTTCCGGATCCCAAAGCATAGCCGTACACATACAGTTCTTACGGTCCTTACTCATCAATATGTCGTAGTTGATACAGCTTTGACAGCCTTTCCAGAATTCCTCATCCTGGGTCAACTCCGAGTAAGTTACCGGTTCATACCCCAACTCCGAATTTATCTTCATCACAGCCAAACCTGTCGTAAGCCCGAAAATCTTAGCTTTAGGATACTTTTCACGTGAAAGCTCGAAGATACGCTTTTTGATGGCTTTTGCAAGGCCTACCTTACGAAACTCAGGATTGACAATAAGTCCCGAATTAGCAACATATTCACCATGAGACCATGTCTCGATGTAACAAAAACCTGCCCAACGGCCATCCTTATGTAGAGCGATTACCGCTTTCCCCTCTTCCATTTTCTTTGCTACATACTCAGGCTTACGTCTAGCAATACCTGTTCCACGAGCCTTAGCAGACTCAAACATTTCCTTACAAATTGCTTCAGCATGTATTACATGTTCAGCTGTAGCAGGGATAATTAAAAAATCTGAAATTGTCATCTTGAGATGTCGACCTAATAATTAACGCACTTGCGTGCAACATACAACAACAAACTACTAATGGATTTGAAAACTCGTAGAGCTATACGAATTTTAAAGTAATGGAGTGCTCTGCCTCTTTGAATCAAGCTCGTGGCAGAATAGGTCGTCGAAATCGAAGAATGGGGCAATTCAATCTACTGCAATGTGCAATAACCATAGCTACAAGCTTATTGAAAGCCTGTTTTCTGGTTACCATATTTATTTTATTGCAATACATTGAACCGTGTTCTCTTTCTTTAAATCTGACAGCGCAAAAGTATAAAATTATTTTTTTGTTTCTGCAATGAGATTGCAGTTTTTTTCAAAAAAATTTCAAATCAACTCTATCACCTGTCCACAGTCTATCAGTAAGACTCCCAAAACATTGAAATGTTTAAAATTACAACAACTATTTTACTTTTTCACCTAGCTGAACATGTAGTACACAAACTTCATTTTGTTTGTGGATGAAAATAAGTAATTTTGTAGCAAAATAACACAATAAAAGTCATGGTAGGTCCAAGCATTATTTTCTACATTATTTTCGCTGTTCCCTATATCATTTTTATGTACTGGCTGGTGAAGCAGGACAAACGTAAATATGCTTGGGGACTTGCTGTGGTGACACTGATCGCCATCCTTGCCATTTACGTCTCGCAGAAGGCAAGCAAAAATGCCATCGAAAACTACAAGCAACATCAGATTGATGCCCGTGAAGAAGAAAAAAGTTTAAAATAACAGCATCTTTTTTCTCTTATCTATTTTGGATGGAAGGGATTTCCTAACTTTTTCCAAAGTCTTCCGCTATATTTGCTGTTACGAATCAAATTATTTCGGTGACTTTTTGAAAAATCAGCATGATTCATTTTAGAAAATTAACATCTACCTTGGCTCTGGTCTCCCTTGTGGGCATAGCCACACAACAAGCTGCTGCTCAAGAACGCGATGACAGGGCCACTATCCTCAACTTCAAGGGAATACAATATACTTCAAAAGATTCTTTATTTTATACAAACTTCCGTTTTCGTATGCAGAACCGCCTAGGTTTCAGTAATGTGCTGGACGGTGAAGACAATGGTAAGTTCGACGCCCGCATCCGTCGTTTGCGCATGCGCCTGGACGGATACATTTACACACCCAAAATTTCCTATTCAGTACAGCTGGCATTCAGCCGTGGTGACCAGGATTTCGATGACTCCGGCGTTCCCAATATCATTCGTGACGCCATAATGTTCTACAATTTCTCCGACGACTTCTATATCTCTTTTGGTCAAAATAAACTGCCGGGGAACCGCCAGCGTGTAAACTCCTCTGGACAGCTTCAATTTGCTGATAGATCTCTGGTGAATAGCAACTTCACCGTAGACCGCGACTTCGGTGTGGGGCTACACCTCAGCAAAAAAATAGGACAAGTGCCTGTCAATGCCAAATTTGTCATCTCCACAGGAGAAGGAAGACCCGCCCTCTCTACTGATGACGGACTGGCCTACACCGGACGTGTGGAACTTTTGCCTTTGGGAGACTTTAAAAATTCCGGCGACTATTCGGAAGGTGATTTAGAAAGAGAGCATAAGCACAAACTTTCTATCGGGGGAGGATATAGTTACAATGACCGCACGACGCGAGAAGGAGGACAGCTGGGAAAATATGTGGTCCATCCTTTTACCTTGAAGACCGGATTTGCAGATGCTATCTTTAAATATAATGCTTCGCCTATCAGGTGGAATACATGCGCCGAGATGTAGATAACCCAATAAATTTCCTTAAAGAAGAACCTAACCGAAGAAACCTATGCTTAATAAAGGTTGGGGTATTAATCAGCAAACCTCTTATCTGCTAAACAAAGGATACGAAGTTGCTGCCCGCTATACCATCCTCAAGCCACACGAACAGATTACGCGCTTTGAAGCTCAGACCGAAGTATTGGAGCTGGGATTGACCAAATACCTCAAAGCTCACCGTCTGAAGTTCCAGCTCAATGGCAGCTACACCGTAAAGAATGGTATCTACTCCAACAGGCACAACAAAAACGCCTGGGGAGCCATTTTCCAAGTGGAATTAGGAATATAACTATCGTTACAAATAATTATAAGAGCCTTGGAAAAACCAAGGCTTTTGCTTTTCAGTTTTCATGGAAAAATAGGATTTTACGCATCCTTCCTAAAAGAATACTTATCTTTAAACCTTAAAATGCAGATTTCATGAAATACTATATCGTAGCAGGAGAAGCATCGGGCGACCTACATGGCGCCAACTTGATAAAAGCATTGAAGCAAGAAGATCCGCAGGCCGAATTCCGTATCGTGGGAGGCGATCTTATGCAAGAAGCTGCGGGAGTAACAGCTCTTATCCACACTTCACAGATGGCTTTCATGGGCTTCGTAGAGGTCTTGAAAAATCTGAATACCATTTCCAGAAATCTCAAAGCCGTAAAAGAAGATATCGCACAATACAATCCTGACACGGTTATTTTGATAGACTTTCCGGGATTTAACCTAAAAGTCGCTGCCTTTGCCAAGAAAAAAGGCATTAAAACATGCTATTATATATCGCCTAAAATATGGGCATGGAATCAGGGACGTGTACACAAGATCAAGAAAATTGTGGATCACATGTTCTGTATCCTACCCTTTGAAGTGGACTTCTACAAGAAGTTCGGGATGAAGGTAGACTATGTGGGCAACCCCTTGCTAGACGCCATCTCATCCTATACTTTTAATCCCAACTTCCGTAAGGATAACGGACTGACGGATGCGCCTATCTTAGCGCTGTTGCCAGGCAGCCGAAAGATGGAAATTGAAAATCTGCTACCCATCATGGCAGAGCTAACTTTCTCCTTTCCTAAGCATCAGCTGGTAATTGCCGGTGCTCCGAACTTTGATTTAGCATACTACCAACAATTTATCGGAGACCTAAATCTTCCGGTAGTCTTCGGTCAGACCTATGACCTTCTCGCCAATGCCGAAGCAGCCGTGGTGACCAGCGGTACGGCTACACTAGAAACAGGAATCTTACGAGTGCCTCAGGTCGTCGTATACAAAGCCAATCCCATTTCCGTATGGCTGGCCAAAAAACTGGTTAAAGTAAGATTCATATCCTTAGTAAACCTTATTAACAATTATTTGTCTATAATAGAACTGATACAGGAAGATTGCACGACCCGCAACATCAAAGAAGAGCTGGGCCGCATACTGTTGGATTCGCAGCATCGTGCAAGTATCCTAGAAAATTACGATGTGCTGGCCGAAAAGCTGGGATCACCGGGAGCTTCCCAAAGGACGGCAAAGCTTATCGTCGAGTATTTACGTTAATAAATAGGATTATGAAAAATAAAATAGCAATACTGATTGGTGCTTTTTTCTTATGCTTAGGTCATGTTTTTGCCCAATCGGCAGACCAACATTTTTCCAAGCTGGTGTTAAACAAAAAGGAAAAGAAGGTTTTTCACTCCAAAGACAAAGATTCGACAATTACCCTTCGTATTGACACCCTCATCATGAAGGATAAGTCCTCTTTACAGTTCTATGGTGAAAAGGATGTAAAACTGGTCATAGGCTATGCTGAAATAGGGAACAATGCATTTATCAGCGGTAACGCAGGAAAAAATAACGCCTCCAACTTCGATATTGATATTTACTTTCAAAGATTGGGGTCTCTATACATTATTGCAAAAGGTAGGGATGCTAACAACGGAACGCGCACCGATCCGAACGGTGATGGGGGAAACATTACTTTAACTTATGCTAAAGAGGGCATCACCCCACAAACGGAAAACAAAAAAAGAAAAGCACTACCTCCACATGGATGCAAGCCCTGGAGGTCTTCATGTGGTTCCTGCCTCAGACCTGCGTGTCATATATGATCAGATTAAACATTCTCCTCCGGGAAGAATCAGCTTACCGCAAGGTCAGGTATATTCAGGATCTCCCGGAAAAGAAGGGAAAATAATCTTGCAGAGCAAATAAAACATTGAAGCCTTCCCACAAGAGGAAGGCTTCAATGTTTTATTTGTAGTTGAAAACCACCGTGACAGGGAGATGGTCCGAAGCATATTCTCCAGTCATAGCATTTGCTGCCACCAGAGAAAATCTGGAAGCTGCCAACTTATTGAATGCTACAAAATCGATAGCTTTATTAGGCGTACGTACCGGGAAAGACAAAGGGCAGCTGTTCAAACATGAAAGATTAAACTCCTCCTTGAATTTTGTCAGCTCCTTGGATGACGATTCAGCATTATAATCGCCCCCGACAAATAAGGGTTTGCTCAATGTCTTGCTAAGACTATTAATGTACTCGACCTGCGCCATCCGGTTGGTTTCGTTAAGGTCCAGATGCGTAGCCGCGAACTCTATGGTAACATCACCAGGAAGAGTTATAGTTGCTATTGCTATGCTGCGCTGTTCTCCTGATGCAGGATTCGGAAGCAGCTCTTTTCTTGCATTGGACAATGTATATTTACTCAATATGGCCACTCCATACTCCCCTCCATTATAGTCTATAGATTTAGAGAAATAATAATTCATATTCAACAACTTAGCTAACTCCGCAGCTTGATTTACTTTTCCCGAACGAGGGACATTTACATCCACTTCCTGAAGAGCAATGATCTCGGCACCACTCTTTCTGATTACATTAGCGATATTGTTTAGATTTACTTCATTGGAGTTTTCAGGAGCTCCGTGATGGATGTTATAAGTCAAAGTAACAAGCTTTTTACTCGTTGTCACTGGAGCTTCCACGCTTTCTTTGCCTCCACAAGAGAACATTACCAGAACAGCTAAAAAGAAGATAGAATAAAGTTTTCATAAAATTTATTTTTTGTCGATATATTTAAAAGTTGCCACCATAGGCAAGAATGTGTTAGCAGACTTAGGGAAAGTGCCGTACTCTAGTACACGCAGCACATCGTCCTTGTCTCTGAAAGTAATATAGTCGTAGACACCATTAGGATTATCTTTGGGAGCATTCCACGGACATCCTGTACCCAAACAGGCGAACGTAAATGCACCTTTAAGATAGCTTAAAGTTTCTAGATTCGCGGACTCTTGCTCGTTAAAATTTCCCACCAAAATCAAAGGAGCGTCCAGACGTTCGTTAGCATTAATAATATCTATAGCCTGCAGTGGTCGGTTTGTGGCATTAGGGTCTAACTCTGTTCCTGCAAAATAAAGTTCCTTGCCTTCTGCAATTTCCACTTTTATGCGCACCATGCTACGTAATTCTGCAGTGCTTCCTTCTTCCCTTCTCAGTATCTGGCATATGTTTCCTTAATAGGAAATTTAGAAAGAACTGCATTTCCGAAACCTCCTGTCTGATAGTCAAAATTTTTCTTGAAAAAAACATACATACCCATGGAGTCTGCTACCACTTGAGGTCTATCGATTTTATTGGCTCGGGTCGTAGCACTATCTACTTGCCTTAACAGCAACAAGTCTGGATCATATTCCTTGATATATTCCAACATTGGCTGAAAATTGGCGGCATTGGTTCCCAATGCCATATTCATGGACATTACTTTGAAGGTTATACCTTCCTCTTCATCTCCTGGGGTTTGTGGATCTTCAATTTCTCTTTCCGGCAAAATATTCCAGTCTCCAGGATCTATGGATCTTTCACAGCCCATCATAAGTATCGACACAGTCATTAGGGCCAATATATATTTTAGTTTTTTCATAATACAGTCTAATAATTAGGGTTTTGAGTCATGTTTGGATTCGCTATTAGTTCTTGTTCAGGGATAGGCCAATAGTACTCTCTATTCCTATCGTATTTTCGGCTTTGTACGCGTACTATTTCACCTGTCGTCGGATTGGTTGCACCATAAACCTCTCCATTCATTACGGCTTCATCGATTCCCCAGCGACGGATATCAAAATAACGGCCTCCTTCGAATGCCAATTCGGCCTGTCTTTCACGTCTTATCAGCTCACGCATCTTCTCTTGCGTATTATACAAGCCCGTATTTACCGGAGGCATAGTAGCTCTTGCCCTCACCTGATTTATGGCGGCAATGGCCTCGCTATTGTTCCACTGTCCCAGCTCTATCATGGCTTCAGCATAGTTAAGTAATATTTCGGCATAGCGAATGATCATGAAGTCCAAGGAGCCCGATTTATTTTGACGGTCTTTAGCATCGATATACTTTTTAATCCAATAACCAGTAGCAGTAGATTTGGATTCTCCAATCCTATCGCTTGGATTATAGAAAGGATCCAGCGTATATTGCCCTTGGAACTTTTCGTAAGGCACAAAGATTGAAGCTGCCAAACGAGGGTCTCTATTATTTCTGTAGTTTGGCTCCTTTTGGTAGATAAGGATGGAATCTCGGCCCAGCTCACTCAAGGTTTTTCCTTGCTTCGTTTCGTAGTTGTTCACCACGGTATTTGTCGGTGATAGATATGTTTCACCACCTATTCCGTAAGGGGCAAAAGATGTCCACGCATTCGAACAGCCATTCTCTTTGAAGAAAATTCTTTCCGTATTATTTTCGCCAGCGTAGCTGAAGAGCTCGCTATAGCTGTCCTGCGGTCTTGCGCTATTCACATACAGCTTATACACGCCGGAGTCCATTACTTTTTTCGACGCAAAGCGAGCCAGTTCGTAATCTTTATTGTAAAGTCCTAGACGCGACAGCAAAGCCCAACATATTCCACTGGTGATACGGAACTTATCGGCTTCAACATAGGTTGTTGGAAGCTTCTCCGCACATTCCGTCAGTTCTGCAATGATGAAGTCTGAAACATCTTTCTGAGGTGTTCTCGGCTGATTGTTTTCTTCCGGATTTAAAGACTTTGTCAGAAGAGGTATGTCACCAAATACCATCATCAGCTCCATGTGGTAGTAAGCTCGCAGTGCACGGGCTTCCAGCTTCATGCGTTCCTTCAGTGCGCCGTCCATATAGGTTTTGTCCACATTCTCCAAAAACCTATTGGCTCTTCGGATACAGATATAATCGTCTGTCCACAGAGAATTTGAGACGCCCCAACGGGAGTTGGCTAACCCACGAGTGAAGGTGTCGTATTCTCCCTTGAAGTCGCCCCGATGTACAGCCTCATCGGACAATCCTGCATAATACATAATATTGCGCCCCGAACTACCGCCTGGAATACCGACATATACGGATGCCAAAGCTTTTGTGGCGTCCGCCTCTGTATTCCACCATTGCTCGTCACTGACACCCGAAGGACTGTCGTGCGTCAAAAACTCATTACAAGAGGATTGTAGGAGTGCAACCATTAACATTCCTACAGATATATAAGATTTTATAGTCGTTTTCATCATCATTTATTTAAAAGTTTGCAGTGATACCCACAGTATATACTTTCATAATACCATATGTCCACGATCCACCTTGAGACTCAGGGTCTGCCAATTTTACTTTGGTGAATAGGAATGGATTTTGTGCATTCAGATAAATGCGTGAATTTTTGATACCGTTATTTGTTAAGGAATTTGTTATTGAGTCTGTATCCTGCCTGTATAAACTTAACTCGTAGATATTTAGCATCAAACAGCCAGAAATCACTTCTCAATACGTTGTTGGCAGGGTTTGCAAGAATTCTCGGAAATATAGCATCTTGGTTGTTTTCTCTCCAGCTATTTGCTGCACGATATGTTGTAGGTACACCTCCCGAGGCACTAAAGTTAAGTGGATGCCACAAGTATCCACTAGACTTTCCTCCCAGATTAGCCGAATAATCATGACTTCCTGTACCTTGCAACAAAAACTCCAAGTCAAAATTCTTGTAGCTCATATTGACGTTGGTGAAATAGTTCAAGCGTGGTGTAGGATCCCCTATCACACGTTGGTCATCTTCGTCAATGACGCCGTCCCCATTCAAATCCACATACTTGATGTCGCCAGGACCCTCACCCGGTAAAATAGGTACAAGTGGAGTCTTCTTATCGTTGGCAAAATCGCTATACTGCAAAATACCGTCCGTAACATAGCCATAATAGCTTTGGATGCTATAACCTTGTGTATTGATAGAAATTCCGCTTATGTACGGTCCTCCTATAATTTTTGTTATCTTATTCTTATTATAGGTAATCCCCGGCTTGATAGAGAAGGAGAAATTTCTACTGATATTCTCATTATAGTTCAAGGAGATTTCCCATCCTTTGTTGCTTACCTCTCCCGCATTCAGAGGAGCAGAACCTATGGCTCCGGAAGGAGCTACCGAAGGTTGTAAGATTACGTCTTTCGTTTTCTTATCGTAGTAGTCAAAGGTTAACGACAGTTTATTATCAAACATTCCCAGATCTATACCCAAGTCTAGGATATGTACTTTCTCCCATGAGATATCTGGATTTCCCCACTCCGTCTCTACCCCATTATCCGTACTAATAAGGTTCTGATATTTATATAGTCCTATATTTTCATTACCCAAAAGACCATAAGAGGCTCTAAGTTTGAAGTTGTTAACCTTTTCTAGGTTAAAGAATTTCTCGTTGTGAAGATTCCAACCCAATGCCACGGAAGGAAAGTACCCGAACTTATTACCAGGGCCGAATTTCGAAGATCCATCCGCCCGGAAGGACAGTTCTGCAAGATATCTATCATCGAACGAGTAATTCAGCTTAGCATATGCTGATGCTAAGGAAGACACATTCCAATAGCCGTTGTTGAACTGTTCGGCCGAGATTCCTCCCATAGCGAAAATGTTGTGACGGTCAAAGCTCCTATTGTAATCAAAAGCACCGCTTACATAGAGGTAGGTGTCTCTTGTTTCGGAATATGCATTACGTTGTGCGGTCCAAGTCTGCACCAGCTGCTTAGTATAATAGTCGAAGAAGTAAAAGTTGTCTCTATTCTGTTTGTAGACGTCACTATTGAGTCTGTAGCTAAGCTGCCCTCGTAGTGAAAAATTGTCACTCAACGACCACTTAGGTTGTAAATTTATAGCTGCCTGATCGTATTGATAGCCTATGGTACCCCCCACTTCGGCATAAGCGATAGGGTTTACTATATCAGCATAGCGACCATAGATGGTAGGCCACCCTTCTTCTGCAGGATATTTCGGCAATACTGTAGGTGGAAGACGGTACAAGTCATCCAGCATACGTATCCCCCCATTGCTCAACGTGCGGTTGGGATATAACGTATTTCTCCGAATACCCAACACATCTAGGTTGATTAGAAACTTCTTAGAAAGGGATACCGAAGTATTAGCCCGGAGATTGAATCTATCCATTTTGTTGAGCGGCAGCATACCTTTCTGATACATATAATTTCCTGTCACAGCGAATCGCGCCACATCGTTACCACCGCTTACAGACAAGGAGTGTGACGTCAAAGGAGAATATTTGTCGATAAGAATATCCACCCAGTCAGTATTTGGATAGTTTATAGGATCATCTCCCGCCTCTGTACGGGCTATCTGTTCGTCGGTAAAGAAAACAGAGCCTCCTGATGCCACCTGAGCATAGTTATACATACGCATATAAGTAGGTGCATCAACAAATTCGGGGATGATAGAAGGAGTTTGTGAGCCATAGTATCCATCGTATAATACGTTTATCTGTCCGGCTTTACCTTCTTTTTGTGGTTACGAGTATTACGCCATTGGCAGCACGTGCACCGTAAATGGCTGCTGCAGCAGCATCTTTCAGGATCGTAACACTTTCTACAGTTACGGGATCGATATGATTCATATCCATAGGAATGCCATCCACCAAGATCAATGGGTCGGAATTGTTCAATGTAGAAATACCGCGGATTTTTATTGTCGCTGCATCCCCTCCCGGCAGACCTGAGCCCTGCTGTACCTGCAGACCAGTAACCCCACCTTGTAGGGCCTGAGAAAGGTTGGTGATAGGTTTCCCTTCAACATTGGCTTTTATGTCTAAGGAGGCTACAGAGCTGGCAATATGTTTGCGCTGCATTTCTGTCATCCCTACTACAACGATCTCATCCAGGTCAGACACATTCTCCTCAAGGGAGACGGTAAGGTTCAGCTCGTTTTTAGTCACCTGAATACGCTTTTCATGATACCCCACCCCACTGAAGATAATGGTACCTCCCCCTTTTGGGAGTGTAATCGCATAATAACCGGCCTCATCCGTAAAACCTAAAGTTCTACCTTCCTCATTACTTATGGTAATAGCAGAAAGAGGAGCAGGAGGTTCTGCTGTATTGAACACCCTACCTTTTACCGAAATTTGTTCCTGCTGCATCTGCTTGGCAGACGTATTGGTTATAGGAGATTTATTTTCTCTGGGAATAATCGTTATCTGCCCTTTACTCTCCCTAAATGTTAGATTGTGCTTAGCCAACTCTTGCGTAAGCAACTTTTTAAAGTCTTCATCTTCAGCATAGACGCTAGTCTTAATATGGTTGACCAACTTTTCAGGGTACAATAAAGCAACATCAACTTGTTCCTGCAGCGCTTCCAAAAATCTTTTGAGACTGCCATTTTCCATCTTTACTGTTACTTTTTGAGGATAAGCAATGGCAGAAAAAGACATCATTAACCCTGTCAAAATTAAAGTACCTAGTCTCATAATTGATTTAATGATTGGAACATAACAACATCTCCGTTTGACACGTTGCCTCAACAGATAATTTTTCATAATTTAGATTCATTAAATTGTTTGTTAACGATTTATTTACAAGTTGTACAGAAGAGTGGCCGCTCTTCTGTATCTTTTTACTATACGTTTCGTCTATTGTATTACAACCCTTCTTCCCTCTAGTCTGATTTCATAATTTCTAAATTCATAAATACTCTTTAACGCCGTCACTACATCTACGTCCAAATTCAGACGTCCGGAATAAGGTTCGTCATCCTTAATTTTTTTCTTAAAGACTATCTCTACATTATATATTTTTTCCAACCTCGAAATCAGATATGGAAGTGTGGAGTTGTCCAAGACCAATTGCTTTTTGGTCCACATGATATCATTCCCTTTAGAGTTGCGGTCCAAGGTCACCACCTTTTTAGTTTCATCATAGCTTATACGTTGACCTGCCTCCATATCTACCGCCTTAAATTTGTTCTGTCTGCTGCTAAAGCGGACTTTTCCCGTAATGAGATCTAGTGAGGTCATCTTATCTTCTTCATAAGAAGACAGATTAAAACTAGTTCCCAACACTTTAACCTCCGAGTTGAATGTATGAATCGTAAAGGGCTTGCCGTTAGTTGCAATATCAAAATATCCTTCTCCATCCAAATATGTTGCAGCACGATAGAGAAACCTATTTCGTTGGAGTAAAACCTTCGCTATACTGGTGTTGTGTAGTCTTTCC
>NZ_JXAC01000108.1 GCF_000814685.1 Sphingobacterium sp. T2 | reverse complement strand
TGATTTTTCCGGTTTTGCTTTCCGGCATGCTGGCTCCATTGATTTGATACCGAAAGAACCGAAAGCTAATTCTGCTCCGCGAGTAGCATTACCTTTCATGCGGCCTTTCTGCATCTTTCTGAACTTCGTTCTTTTTGGCTGTAACATGTTCGTATTATTTTTAACCTACCGTTAAGGCAGATATTTTACTTCTTGTTGTTAATTAATCCTTTTTAGCACCACGATTTCCACCACGGCGTCCACCACGGCCACGGCCACGGTTGTCACGACGTTCGCCATCGTTACCACCACGAGATCTCGTGTTAGAAGTTTGACCAATGTTTGGAGAAAGATCACGTTTGCCGTAAACTTCACCTTTACAGATCCAAACTTTAACACCGATTTTACCGTAAGTAGTTAAAGCTTCAGCTAAAGCGTAGTCGATATCCGCACGCAAAGTATGTAGAGGTATTCTACCTTCTTTGTATTGCTCAGTACGAGCCATCTCAGCACCACCAAGACGACCTGAACACATTACTTTGATACCTTCTGCGCCCATACGCATTGTAGAAGCGATTGCTGTTTTCATTGCACGACGGAATGAAATACGTGCTTCTAATTGCTTAGCGATACCTTCTGCTACTAGTTTGGCATCTAACTCTGGACGTTTGATCTCGAAGATGTTGATTTGAACGTCTTTCTTCGTCAATTTTTTCAACTCTTCTTTGATCTTATCTACTTCTTGTCCACCTTTACCGATAACGATTCCTGGACGAGCCGTATGGATTGTTACAGTGATACGTTTTAAAGTTCTTTCAATAACAACTTTAGCTACACCACCTTTTGCGATACGTACAGAAAGATATTTTCTGATTTTTTCGTCCTCAACTAATTTATCGGAATAGTTCTTACCGCCGAACCAGTTAGAGTCCCATCCTCTGATGATTCCTAATCTGTTACCTATTGGATTTGCTTTTTGTCCCATTCTATAATAAATTAGTTGTTAACGTTATTTAAACTATCTACTACCAAAGTCACGTGGTTCGAGCGTTTACGTATTCTGTATCCACGGCCTTGAGGAGCTGGACGTAATCTTTTTAACTGACGGCCACAGCCTACTTGAACTTCTTTCACATACAATGCGCTATCAGCTACTGAAGCTCCTTCGTTTTGCGATTCCCAGTTTTTAATTGCTGACAATAACAATTTTTCAACGCGAGCTGCTGCTTCTTTGCCCGAATGTTTAAGAATATATAGAGCGTTTTCTACTTTTTCGCCACGGATAAGATCCACTACTAAACGCATTTTACGTGGTGAAGTAGGGCAATTCAATAATTTGGCAGTAGAAGCTCCTCCTTTTTGAGCTTTTGCCTGCTCTTTGCGTTGTCTGATCAATACAGACTTCTTAAGTTTTTTTTGTTTGCTTCCATTACCTATTATTTTTTCTTTTCTGCGTGGCCTTTGAATGTACGCGTAGGCGCAAATTCACCAAGCTTGTGACCAACCATATTTTCTGTTACATAAACCGGAATGAATTTATTCCCGTTGTGCACTGCGAAGGTATGGCCTACAAAATCAGGTGAAATCATCGATCTACGAGACCAAGTTTTGATTACTGACTTTTTGTTAGTTTCATTCATAGAAAGAACTTTTCTTTCTAAGTTGTGATCGATATAAGGACCTTTTTTAATTGAACGAGCCATTATTTTTTCCTTCTTTCAATGATGTAACGATTCGATGTTTTCTTTTTACTGCGTGTTTTGAAACCTTTCGCTAATAGGCCTTTGCGTGAACGAGGGTGACCTCCTGATGCACGACCTTCACCACCACCCATTGGGTGATCTACTGGGTTCATAGCAACACCACGTACGCGAGGACGACGACCTAACCAACGTTTGCGACCTGCTTTACCTAACACTTGGTTTGATTTCTCAGCATTAGATACCGAACCGATTGTCGCAACACATGTTGCTAAGATCATACGAGTCTCTCCTGATGGCAATTTGATAATAGCATACTTACCATCACGTGCAGACAACTGTGCGTACGTTCCTGCAGAACGTGCGATCGCACCACCTTGACCTGGGTTCAACTCGATGTTGTGGATGATAGAACCCAAAGGAATGTTTGCTAATGGTAAAGTATTACCAACTTCTGGGGCAACATGATCACCTGCGATTACAGTCTGACCAACTTGTAAACCAGCTGGAGCAATGATGTAACGTTTTTCACCATCCGCGTAGTGCAATAAAGCAATACGTGCTGTACGGTTTGGATCGTACTCAATAGTAGCTACTTTTGCAGGGATATCTTTTTTATCGCGTTTGAAATCAATTAATCGGTATGCTTTCTTGTGCCCTCCACCGATGTAACGCATAGTCATTTTACCGGTGTTGTTACGACCACCTGACTTCTTGATGCTAACTACTAATGATTTCTCAGGAACGTTTGTTGTAACGTCTGAATAATCAGCACCTACTCTGAAACGAGTACCAGGGGTTACCGGTTTGAATCTTTTAACTGCCATTTTTTATTTATATAACACTGTAAAAGTCAATAGTTTCACCATCTTTAATCGTTACGATGGCCTTTTTATACTTAGGAGCTCTTCCAGAAACGAAACCTGCTTTTGTGTAACGGTTTTTTGCTTTACCAGCTACAACAGAAGTGTTTACGGCAACAACAGTTACACCAAACATCTCTTCTACAGCAGCTTTAATCTGAATCTTGTTTGCTCTGTGATCTACTTTGAAAGCATAACGGTTCAATTTCTCCGTTAATAACGAAGCTTTCTCAGTTAAGATAGGTTTTTTAATGATCTCCATATTACTTAGCTAATGCTTCCTCCAAAGTTTTAACAGATTCTGTAGTCAACAACAATTTAGTAGCATTCAATACATCATAAGTATTCAATTCAGAAGCTACCACAACTTTTGTTTTCTTCAGATTTCTGCTTGATAAATAAACATTGTTATTGTATGCTGGTAAAACCAATAAAGTTTTCTCGTCAGCAACATTTAATGCGTTGATTAAAGCTACGTAGTTTTTAGTCTTGATAGAATCGAAGTTCACTTCATCCAAAACCAAAATATTGTTTTCTTGCGCTTTGTATGTCAACGCTGATTTACGTGCTAATTGCTTTAATTTTTTGTTTAATTTAAAGCTATAGTCACGAGGTTGAGGACCGAAAATACGACCACCACCGTTAAACAATGGAGACTTAATAGAACCTGCACGAGCACCACCAGTACCTTTTTGTTTATGTAATTTACGAGTTGAACCCGCAATTTCGTTACGTTGTTTAGACTTGTGAGTACCTTGGCGTTGGTTCGCTAAGTATTGTTTCACGTCCAAATAGATAGCATGGTCGTTAGGTTGTACTCCGAATACTGACTCAGGTAGCTGCACCTTGGCACCTGTTTCCTTACCTGATAAATTTAATACATTAACTTCCATCTCTACTATTTGTCTATGATTACATATGAACCTTTAGCTCCTGGTACAGAGCCACTAACAACGATCAGGTTTTGCTCAGGGTAAACTTTCAATACTTGCAAGTTTTGAACTTTCACTCTTTCACCACCTGTACGACCCGCCATGCGCATACCTTTGAATACGCGTGAAGGCCATGAAGAAGCACCTAATGAACCTGGAGCACGTAGCCTGTTGTGCTGACCGTGAGTAGCACCACCTACACCACCAAATCCGTGACGCTTCATAACACCTTGGAATCCTTTACCTTTTGAAGTACCAACTACATCTACGTACTCGCCTTCTTTGAATAAAGTCACATCCACGATGTCACCTAGTTGCTTCTCCTCTTCGAAAGATTTGAACTCAACTAATTTACGCTTAGGAGTCACGCCCGCTTTTGCGAAGTGTCCTTTTAAAGGAGCGGTAACATTTTTCTCTTTAGCATCATCAAAACCTAGTTGAACTGCTGAATAACCGTCCTTTTCTACCGTACGTATCTGCGTTACCACGCACGGCCCAGCCTCAATCACTGTACAAGGGATGTTTCTACCCTCTGCATCGTACAGGCTGGTCATTCCTACTTTTTTACCAATAATTCCTGACATGTTATAAATTAATTAATTAAAGTCCATCGAAGCAGTAGGGCTTCGCTCAAGACATACTTTTCCCAATAAGGGACTGCAAAAGTTACAAAGTTTTTTATAACTATCAAATAATTAACAAATTATTTTTTGTTTTATTCTGAAATTCTTTACTTCAAATCTTAGAACCTTTTATTGATACCTCTTCAAAATACGGTTATACTCTTCACTATTCAGGAAATAGGAATAGTAATTTCTTTCAGATAAAGACAGAATTTATGCTCTAATCCATTAAAGCAAGGACGGCATTGGAACCTTCCGATAAAATATCAAGGCGTATCGAAAAATCTCAATACGCCTTGCCTCTCAAATATCTCATGATGTAAAGTTAATACTGTCCTGTATTCAGCATGACAAGGGTACAAGCCTCTACAGTTTCAATACCTGCCTCCCTGAGTTTATTTTTCAACTCTGGATTTTCGGCTCCGGGATTGAAAATAACCCGCTTTGGCTTGGTATTTAAAATATAGTCGTAATAATGAACTTGATGCTGTGGATTGACATACACCGTAATGGTGTCTATATCATCGTGAATATTCACCGCCGGCTCGATGGGCACACCGGCCACCTCCCCTTCCTTACGCCCGACATTGACTATTGGATACCCTTTTCTTACTAATTTGTTGGCTACTAAATACGAATATCGAGCAGTGTTGGTGCTGGCTCCTAATATCAATGTCTTTTTCATAATAATGCTGTTTTAGTTATCTATAAAACCACCTTTAGAATCATAGGCGTTTTGCCTTAATATAGGCATTTCTAAGATTTTATACAAGTCGTCAAGCTGATTTAAACTACCGTTGACCATATTAGATAACAATACTATCGTAATATCGTTTGTCAGATCTCTGATATACAGATTTTTAAAACCATGCCACCAACCAGTATGATAGACTATTTTATGTTTGTCCGTGGTAAACATTCTCCATCCATAACCATAGCTGAACACGCCCCTACGAGCATCCGAACGAGGTACGTAGCAGAATCCAGCAGCTCCTTGCGCAAAAGGCGTCCTTCTTTCAAAGCTATATCTAAAAGATACAGGTCTCTCACCGTACTGTATATGCCCTTGTCTCCCAAGGGACCATCAAGATAGTCCTGTACCACCGATCTGCGCCACACACGGTCATGCCCCACCACATCGGTAGGTATTTTGTCGTACTTAACCGTGGAAAGTGCAGCCGTATTCTTCATGCCTGCAGGTTTGAACACATTTGCCTGCATGTAGCTGTCAAAATCTTGTCCCGAAACCTTTTCTATTATGGCGCCCAACAGCATATAGTTAGAGTTATTATAATGGAATCTTCCGTTCGGGCGACCATCAGGCGCCGGCTTATGCTCTATCATCAGCTTGATCGCATCCATATTAGACATTCCCTTACGTCTATCCGGCCATATTTTATCTACAAAATACACGTAATTAGGCAATCCTGACCGGTGAGTTAGCAGCTGACGTACCGTAACCCCCTCATACGGAAAGCCCGGGAAAAAGTCCGAAACCTTCTGATCAATCTGAATTTTGCCCTTGTCGATAAGCTGCAAGATCGCCAAGGCCGTCATAGGTTTGGATACCGATGCCAGCTCAAACTTGGAATCTATATGAAGACTATCTTTATGCAGATAGTCAGCCCAACCAAAGGAATTCTGATAGATGATTTTTCCTTTTTTGGCAATCAACACATTACCATTGAAGCCCGATCTCTTATGCAGGCGCTGCATAAACTCGTCAATGCGTTTATCTGCCTGAGCAGGATCGTAAATCAATGCTATACTGTCTAACTCGGCTTGCTTCTTCTGTTCTTCTTCTTGTTTTTTTCTTCTGAACT
>NZ_JXAC01000107.1 GCF_000814685.1 Sphingobacterium sp. T2 | reverse complement strand
TGGCCTTGGCAGTTCTACCAGCCGTCATCTATCGGGCAGTACGGTATTGAATCGTTTTTAAAGGTAACGTGCTAAGTGTTGAAACTAATTCTGGTCGGTCTGGACGGGACTCGAACCCGCGACCCCATGCGTGACAGGCATGTATTCTAACCAGCTGAACTACCAGACCTCAACCCTTCTTTCGAGAAGGTGTGCAAATATAGGGCTGTTTTGCGAAAAAACAAACTTTTTTTATCAAAAAAAATTAGTCTACAGCACCCTCTTTCATCTTCTCTGCATTCTCTGCAAATTGCAGTGCATCGATAATCTCCTGAATATCACCGTCCATGATTGCAGGAAGGTTGTAAAGTGTCAAACCGATACGATGTTCGGTAACACGACCTTGTGGGTAGTTGTAGGTTCTGATTTTTGCCGAACGGTCTCCGGTAGACACCAAAGTCTTTCTTCTGGCAGCGATGTCGCCATTTTTCTTATTAAGTTCTAGCTCATACAATTTGTTACGCAACATCTCCATTGCGCGCTCACGGTTTGCCAATTGTGAGCGTTCTACTTGGCATACCACGACGATACCGGTAGGTTTGTGTGTAAGCTGTACTTTTGTTTCCACTTTATTGACGTTCTGACCACCGGCACCTCCCGAACGTGAAGTTTGCATCTCTATATCACCAGGGTTAAGTTCTACATCCACATCTTCTGCTTCAGGAAGTACGGCTACGGATGCTGCGGAGGTGTGTACACGTCCTTGTGTTTCCGTATCTGGCACCCGTTGTACGCGGTGTACACCTGATTCGTATTTCAGCTGTCCATATACGTCTTCGCCTATAACTTTGATGATAACCTCTTTATATCCTCCCGCTGTTCCTTCCGTAACATCCATAACTTCTGTTCTCCATCCTTTTTTCTCACAGAAGCGGGTGTACATACGGTAAAGGTCGCCCGCAAAAAGAGCTGCCTCATCACCTCCTGTACCACCACGGATTTCGAGGATGGCATTACGTGAATCTTCAGGATCTTTAGGGATAAGCATGAGACGTATTTCCTCCTCTTTCTCCTCTTTTTGTGTGGAAAGAATTTCCAATTCCTCCTTAGCCATCTCGCGAAGTTCTTGGTCTTTCTCGTTGGCTAAGATATCTTTACTCGCTTCGATGTTGCTTATAATATTTTTATAAATATGGTATTGCTCTACGATTTTGCCTAACTCTTTATATTCTTTGTTCAGTTTCGCAAAGCGCTTCATATCGGAGATGGTGTCAGGCTTGCTTAATTCAGCTTCCACTTCTTCCCATCTTTCTTTGATTGCTTGTAATTTTTCTAACATAATTCTAAAACCTTCAGGTCCAAAAAAGTCTTTTGGATTGGCAAAATTACTGAAAATTTATCTGATTACACGTAGTTTTTTAATGACTTGATACGGCTTTCAATCCGACGATGGATGCGATAAGGGTGAAAATGAAAAACAAACGCCAGAAGTCTGTAGGCTCTTTAAAGAAGATGATGCCTATCAAAACTGTTCCTACAGCTCCAATTCCCGTCCATACGGCGTAGCTAGTACCCATAGGTAGAGTTTGTGTTGCTTTGATCAATAGTCCCATGCTGGCAAAGAGGCAGACCACGAACCCCAGATACCATCCGTACATGGTGGTGCCTGTAGTTTCTTTGGCTTTGCTCAGGCAAGTGGTGAAGCCTACCTCAAACAGTCCTCCTAAAATTAAAAATATCCAGTTCATATGTTTGTGTTTATGAAGTACAAAGATGAGGTAACGGCAGGAAATAACCTTTTACAAATGATAAAAAATTATATCTCTGCACGTATGCGGGATAAAGTTACCTGTGAAACCCCTAGGTAGGAAGCTATATAGCCCAATTTGATGCGCTGGAGGAGCTTAGGTGCTTTTTTCAACAGCTCAGTGTAGCGTTCACTTGCTGATTTGAACAGGCTTTGCATAAGACGTGCTTCGATTTTTAGGGTTTCCAGTTCTGCAAGCTTGCGACCCCAGTTGGCTATGGATAGGGAAGAGGCATAGAGCTCCTGCAGCTCCTGGATAGAAATTCTGTAGATGACACAAGGCTCTAAGGTGTCAACGATTTCGTAGGTTGGAAGAGAGTGAACATAGCTGTTGAGCGGTAATATGATATCACCAGGAAAGCAGAAGTCCAGTACAACCTCTTTTTCTTCCTTCGGATAAAAAATGCGGCATATGCCTTCTTCGAGAAAATAGATGTATTTGTTTACCTCTTGGTGTTGGATGAGTATCTCTCCTTTAGAAACGCAGAGTTTATGGGCTATGGCAATAATCTTATCCATATCCTCTTCCACGAGTGGATATATCTGTTGTATGCCTTTTGTTAGCTCCATTTTTCTAAGGATAGGTTTTCACCGTCCCATACGGCATAAGTGCAATGGTTGATCCATTCTCCGAGATTCACGACTTCTGTACTATTGTTCACCTTGATATGATAAGGAACATGTCTATGTCCAAAGACCATATAGTCGAAATGTTCTTTTTGCAAAAGCTCTTTACTATAGACGATGAGCCATTCTTTGTCTTCTCCCAGAAAAGTTTCCGGTGCTTGACTCGAGATGCGACTGTGGCGTGACCAACGTGTAGCTATGCCTATACCTAGGTTGGGGTGTAAGCGTGCGAAAAGCCATTGACACAAGGGACTTCGGAAAATCTTTTTCAGCATCTTGTATTTTCTGTCTCCCGGACCTAAACCATCACCGTGATGTATATAGAATTTCTTTCCATTTAGGTTGAGCTCCAGTTCATTATCGATGATGGAGGCTTTCAGCTCTTTCTTCAGATAACCAAACATCCACATGTCGTGATTCCCCTTGAAGAAAGTCAGCTTGATGCCCATGTCTGCCAGTTCTGCTAATTTCCCTAGGAAGCGAATATATCCTTTGGGAACGACAGTAGCATATTCAAACCAAAAGTCAAAGATGTCTCCTACAAGATATAATTCTGCAGCATCTTTCTTAATATGGTCAAGCCAGCTGACGATTGTCCGCTCCCGTTCTTCCGATTTGGATTGAGGATATGCTCCTAGATGGAAATCTGATGCAAAATATATCTTGTCTCTTGGTTGCATATTGGTCAAAATTACCAAAATAGCACATGCAAACAAACCATTATCTGCAAACTCCCAATATTTATTAGCTTTGTGTTATAAATTTTAAATTATGAGAAAGAATATAAGTTCAGGTTTGGTCATGATGATGGCTCTAGTAAGTTGTCAGTCACAGAATAAAATTGAAGCATTGAAAAATATCACATTAAAACCTTACCCGCAGACCGAAAAGATAGACCACAAAGATGTTTATTTCGGTACAGAAGTAGAAGATCCTTATCGTTGGCTGGAAGACGACCTTTCGGATAAGACTAAGGCTTGGGTCAAAGAACAGAATGAGGTGACGCAGGATTATCTTTCACAGATTCCTTATCGCGAAGCTATCAAGCAGCGCCTAGAATATTTGTGGAACTATGAAAAGTATTCTGCACCTTTTGAGGAGGGGGAATATATTTATTGGTTCAAAAATGACGGACTTCAAAACCAGTCCGTACTTTATAGGAAGAAAGGAGAAAATGGTAAAGAAGAAATCTTCTTAGATCCAAACAAATTTTCGGAAGATGGGACCACTTCGCTGGCAGGCATCTCTTTCAGCAAGGATGGCTCCTTAGTGGCCTATCAGATTTCTGAAGGCGGATCGGATTGGCGTAAGGTTATCGTCATGCGTACTGCGGATAAATCCATTGTAGGAGATACATTAGTCAATGTTAAATTTTCGGGATTGGCATGGAGAGGAAACGAAGGGTTTTACTACAGTTCCTACGACAGACCTAAAGAAGGTTCTATTCTGTCGGCAATGACAGACGCTCATAAGCTATATTTTCATAAGCTTAATACCCCACAGACCGACGATGAGCTCATCTTAGGAGGTGAAAATCTCAAAAGACGATATATAGGTGCTTATCTTACGGAAGATGAACGATTTTTGGTTGTAAGTGCCGCCAATACTACTTCCGGCAATGAGTTGTATATCAAAGATTTGACTATACCTAATTCGGATTTTGTGGCCATCGTTCCGAATATGGACAAAAATCACGCTGTGCTGGACAATGAAGGCTCACGGCTGATAATCTATACAGAGCTAAATGCTCCTAATGGTAAGATTGTTACGGTGGACTTTGCCAATCCTACCCCAGATCATTGGGCAGATCTTATTCCAGAGACGGAGAATGTCCTTACCCCTTCTGTAGGAGGAGGTAAGATTTTTGCCACTTACCTAAAGGATGCTATCTCCATGGTTAAGCAGTATGACCGGAACGGAAAGCTGGAAAGAGAAATTGAGCTGCCAGGAGTAGGTACTGCCAGCGGATTCAGTGCAAAGAAAAAGGATAAGCACTTATATTATTCCTTTACATCGTATATCCATCCAAACACAATTTATAAATACAATATCGAAACGGGTAAATCCGAAGTTTATAAAGAATCGGGAGTGAAGTTTGACCCTTCACAGTATGAGTCCAAACAAGTGTTTTATACCTCTAAAGATGGAACGAAAGTGCCGATGATTATCACCCATAAAAAAGGGATAAAGCTTGATGGGACGAATCCAACCCTATTGTACGGTTACGGAGGATTCAATATCAGTTTGACACCTGCCTTCAGCCTAGCACAGGTAATACTGTTAGAACAAGGAGGAGTATATGCTGTGGCTAACCTTCGTGGAGGTGGCGAATATGGAGAAAGATGGCATCTGGCAGGCACCAAGATGAATAAGCAGAATGTGTTTGATGACTTTATTGCTGCGGCAGAATATTTGATTAGTGAAAAATATACATCTTCTGAACGTTTGGCTATCGCGGGAGGCTCCAACGGAGGTCTTTTGGTAGGAGCATGTATGACGCAGCGTCCGGAGCTCTTCAAGGTGGCATTCCCTGCCGTAGGGGTGTTGGATATGTTACGTTACCATAAGTTTACGGCCGGTGCGGGATGGGCCTTTGATTACGGTACTTCGGAGGACAGCAAAGAGATGTTTGAATATTTGTATCGTTATTCGCCGTATCATGCGTTGAAACCCGGCGTAGCTATCCGACGACGATGATCACCACGGCAGATCATGACGACCGTGTGGTGCCAGCACATTCTTTCAAGTTTGCCGCACGCCTTCAGGAGTACCACAAAGGAAACCATCCGGTCCTTATTCGCATAGATACGAAGGCAGGACATGGTGCCGGAAAATCGACGTCAATGCAGATTGAAGAATATGCAGATCGATGGGCCTTCATGTTTCAGAATATGGGCATTGGCTATACCGAAATTAAATAGTAAATTAGTAGGACGACGAGAAGGTCGTCCTTTTTTATGGTAGAAAAGTTAATCCGACATATCCAAGGTATAGTGGCTCTCTCATCAGAAGAGATAGATATTATCAAGAGCTTAGTGAAGGAAAGGGAGGTGCCACGCAAAAAGTTTTTGCATCAGGCAGGAGAAATCCCATATTATTCTGCTTTTGTGGTGGAAGGATGTTTACGCTCATATACCGTAGACCGTAACGGATTTGAACATATTCTGCAGTTTGCTCCAGAAAACTGGTGGATTTCGGATATGTACTCTGTTGTGAAGAATCAACCCAGCATTCTTTATATCGATGCACTTATTGACAGCAAGGTTCTGTTGCTAAGCAGAAGTTGCCAGCTGTCGCTTTTCGATAGTATTCCTAAGTTGGAACGGTATTTCCGCATTCTGACGGAAAATGCACTGGCCTCCAGCAATCAACGAACGATAAACTATCTAAGTCTTTCCGCGAAGGAGAGGTATGAACGCTTTTGCGAGATGTATCCTTCTCTCATACATACCATTCCTCAAAAATCCGTTGCCTCCTATATAGGCATCACTCCTGAGTTTTTGAGTAAGCTGCGTGCCGAAAGAATAAAGGTCTAATTCTTAATGTAAGTTAAGAAATACGCCAGAAGGGTGAATTATCTTTGTGTAAAACAAAGAAAGGAGTATATGATGAGGACGACCCTTTATAGAGCAGGCAGTAGAGGTTATGCTGACCATGGCTGGTTGAAAACCTATCACACCTTCAGCTTCGCAGGGTACTACAACCCTGAACGTATTCATTTTGGGGCCTTGCGGGTGCTGAACGATGATCATGTGGAAGGAGGTAGTGGCTTCGGTCTTCATCCTCATAGTAATATGGAAATTATTTCCATACCATTGAAAGGGGCATTGGCTCATACGGATAGTATGGGCAACTCGGGAGTGATAGGTGAAAACGAAATCCAGGTTATGAGCGCCGGTAAAGGTATTCAGCACAGTGAGTATAATGCAAGCGAGGTGGAGCCTGTAGAGTTCTTGCAGATTTGGGTTTTTCCTAACCAAGAGAATGTGGAACCACGCTATGATCAAATTAAAATAAATCCTGAAAGTACGATAAAAACAAGGTGGCAAACAGATTGTATCTCCATCAGCAGAAGAGAAAGAAGGAACATGGATTTATCAGGAGGCTTGGTTTTATCTAGCGGATTTAGATAAAAATAAAGTGTTGGATTACACCAGGAAAGGAGAAGCTACAGGACTTTATCTTATGGTATTGGAAGGAGAAGTGGAAATAGCAGGACAGACCCTGCAAAGGAGAGATGCCATTGGAATTGAAGATGTACGACAAATAACTGTTAAGTCTCTAGAGGATTCTTTCTTATTACTTATGGAAGTTTCTCTTTTGTAACGTTTTTCTCATAAAGAGAATTGTTTTTTCTTATTAAATTGTAATAATATTGTCCAAAAATTACAAAGAGGAAGGGACAAAGTACAAAAAACCTCTATTTTTGTGGTCTATGCTGAAAAACCTAGGTTTATTTTTTGTGCTTTTAAGTTTTCCGTTCTTTCTGTTTGCTGCTGAAGAAAGTAATGAGAAAAGAGATTCTTCCCTTTATAATTTGACTTCCAGGGTTAAGCCTCCCCGAAAATTTTGGAAACCTATTACTTTGTTTGATACGATACAGGTTGAAAAGGAGCTTATCCCTACGCGTAAGAAATTCTTTTGGAGAGCCAGCTCGGAATGGTTTTTAGCGCAGGCTTTCCCAGCTACGTTTAATAGGTTTATTAAAAGGGATCCTTTTTCGTATATCTCTTTCAAAAATTTTATTCAACATCAGAAAATCAGCGCCTGGGATTGGGATGACAACCAATTTACTACCAACCAGATTGATCATCCATATCACGGACAGATATATTTCAATGCTTTTCGCAGTAATGGATACAATTTCTACCAATCCAGTATAGCTACATTTTTAGGTAGTTATATCTGGGAGGACGGGAGGAGAGACACAGCATCCCTCCATCAATGATTTGGTGAACACCACTTTCGGGGGGATAATATTGGGGAGATGACGCATCGTGTTTCACGTAACATCTTGGCCCGTAGTAAAAATGGACATAACATTATTGGGAATGAAATTGTAGCCCTATTGGTAAATCCAGTGAATAGCCTGAACCGACTTCTTGATGGAAAGTGGGGTAAGAAAATCGATGATTATTATGCTGCAGACTCTTCTCATATCAGTGCCGAATTTGACATGGGACTAAGGAGATTCGACACTAAGACAGGAGATTTTCTGGAGAAAGGAAAAAATTCCGTATATGCCGTTTGAGATTTTACTACTCTAATGGGGATCATAACTTCAAGCGTCCTTTTGATCAGTTTTCTGTGAATTTTGAGCTGGGAAATGGCGATAGTTCGCGAATCAGCACGATCAACGTACATGCTTTGTTATATGGCGCCGAATTCTTTAAGTCAAAGAAAGGAGAACATTTTGGGACCTTAAATGCGCATTACGACTTTTATAATAATGATGCATTCTTTTATGGTGCCCAGAGTTTGGTTTATAACTGGAATTCGGAATTCCGATATAAGAGTACAAACCGCTTAAATTTATCTGTAGGAGCAGGAGCGGTCTTGTTGGCGGCAGTGCCGGACCCCTACCTCTGGTATGGGCAGGCAAGAAATTACAATTATGGCTCGGGGGCTTCTTATCGGTTTGTGGGGGAGCTGAGTTTGTTGAACCGTTTGCTGATTTATGTCAACTATAACGGAGGCTATTTTCATACCATCAGCGGTACGAAATCGTATTACCTCTTGCATGCCGCCACGGTAGAAACAAGCTTACGTGTCTTCAAGCGCTTTTCACTCAATATAGCTTCAGGATATTTTGCGTTGGATGGACACTTCAAAGACCAGCAGTATCCTGATTTCACTAAGGAGTTTCCTTTTGGAAGATTATCTGTGGGATATAATATTCTTTTTTAAGTAAAAAAATGAATGGAGCTTAGGCTTTTATTTGCATGTGCTCCATCACTTTTCCGAAAATATCTATCTGCTCTACTACTTCAAATCCCAACTTTTCGTAAAGCCGTTTGGCTTTATCGTTGTCTTTTTCTACCAAAAGTCCTAGGGTTTGTTGCCGTTTTTTAACAAATTCTTCGATAGCAAACTCTAAGAGAGCTTTTCCGATACCTTTACCTTGATATTGTGGCGCTACCGCCAAGGTATCAATATAAAATTCACCGGCTTGTGTTTCTTCTGCTGCGTGATAATCTTTCCCGAAGTCAGATTTTATTTTCTCCCATATTGGTTTTCTTAATGTCAACAATTTTGCTCCATCGTACAAACAGATCTGGCCAGCAATCTCATTTCCCACTTCGGCAACATAAATATTCTCATAGGAATATTGATTGTCTGGTAGTGCGATAAAGTAAGCGAGAAAAGCATTCGCTTTATCGCTGTTAGTTTCACCTATGAATTGATAGGTGATTTCTCTCATCGCTAAGTTCATGAGTTTTGCTAGGATGGAGGCCTCCTGAGGAGTAGCTTTACGTATTCTCATATTCTTAAAATAAAAAAGGTTAGCAAACGTCTTTGCTAACCTTTTACATTCTAAAATCAATAAAATTTTATTTATCTAGCTCTTGAAACTTGTTGTAGTCGATTTCTTGTGAGTTGATTTTAACGTTAGATTTCAAGTAATCGAATACTTTCAAGGCTTTAACTTCTTCAAACAGACGGTTAGCTTGTTCTTTGTCTGAAAGCAACTGAAGGGCGAACTGGTTCAATTGTTCTTCCGTAGGCTCTTCATTGAAGTTGTACATCTTGATTTGTGCGTAGATACGTTCTTTTGCCAAATCTACCACCTCATCATATTTGATTTCTAAGTTGTTGGCTGTGATGATGCGGTTTTCAATGATAGTCCATTTCAAGTTGTTCAAGAAGTCAGCGAAACCTTCTTCGATTTCTTGTTCAGTAAGGTTAGGGTTTGTAGCTTTTAACCATCTTTTCAAGAACTCTTCAGGGAATTTTACGTCAACTTTGTCCATGCCGAAAGTGTACATGTCGTTGCGTAATTTTTGATCTGAAGTTTGTTTGAAAAGGTTTTCAACTTCTTCTTTCACTTTAGCGGTAAACTGTTCTTCAGTTGTAACTTCTCCTGCTGCGAACAATTTGTCGAAGAACTCTTGGTTAAGTTCTGCTTCTTCTAATCTGTTGATATTTTTAACAGTAAGTTCGAATTTCGTTACGTCAAGATTCTCAGCTTCCTCTTCAGTGATACCTAAGATGCGAGCTAGGTCAGCTACTTGGAAAGCTTTCTTAACGTCGATTTTTACGCTGTCATCTTTTTTAAGACCTACTAAAGATTTTTTGATTTTAGCGTCTTCGATGATGTCTGTACGTACAGAAGTAGTTTTTTCGATTCCGCCTTCTTTATCTTGCTTCAAGGTAGCATAAAGAACATCTCCTTCTTCAGATACTTCAGGGTTAGTCATTTTGCCGTAGCTACGACGTAAGTTTTTGATACGTTCTGCTAGGGTAGCTTCATCTGCTTTGATGTCGTACTGAGTGAACTCAGCAGATGCATCGAAAGGAATTTCGAACTCAGGCGCTAAACCTATTTCGTAGTTGAAGTTGAAAGTATCTTTGAAGTCCCAGTTGTATTGTGCGTCCTCTTCACCTTCTGCAGGAAGTGGTTGGCCTAATACCTCTAGTTTTTGCTCGGTGATATATGCCGAAATCTTTTCGTTTGATAAGACGATTGATTTCGTCGAATAAGATAGCTTTACCGAAAGTACGTCTAATATGACTTGCAGGTACCATGCCAGGACGGAAACCTGGTAATTTTGCTTTTTTAGCTTGATCTTTAATCGCTTTGTCGACAGCAGGATTATAGTCCTCTGGTGCTAAATTGATAGTAATTTTAGCGATGTTGTCGATTTTCTGATGTGAAATATTCATACTTTTTAGCGTTATGTTCGCATTATAAAAAAAATCCTCCCGATAACTTTTTTCGGGAGGATATCAAGTGCGGAAGAAGGGACTCGAACCCCCACGCCTTGCGGCGCCAGATCCTAAGTCTGGTGCGGCTACCAATTACGCCACTTCCGCAGTTAGGATTTCTTTTGATGACACAAAGATAGGCGCTATTTTCGGTTTTGTCAAGTCTTTTGATGAATAAATTTTATGTTTTTTTACTGTAAATGGGCTAATAGGTTAGTTATCAGAAATATTATTTTTTTTCATGATTTTTTGTGCTGTCTCATAATTTTTCTCGACAACAAGGTATGTATCGCTTAGATCACGCTTAAGATTGCTCACGATAAGATGGTTTTTCACATCTTTTTTTCCGAAAGGGAAGGTGACATTCTTCCTGTTGTCGGGGTGGAGAAGGGGAAAAAATTAAAAATTGTCGGATTATTCAGAAAACTTGTGGAGGATGTATGGTGTAATTTTAAAAAAAATTTGGTGATGTAAAATTTTATCATCAACTTTGGATATCAAAGTACTTTTATGAATCATAAAGATTTAATAGACGAAATAGGGCATATACGTTCCTTGATGGAGAAATCATCAAAATTTATGTCCATCAGTGGGCTGTCAGGCGTATTGATTGGTTTTTATGCTTTAATAGGTGCGGGGACAGCTTATGCATATATTTATGGGGGTGATGCTGTTTTTGCATATCGTGATCAGTATCTAAATGCAGACACGATTCCCGTATTTACCTTTATTGCATTGTTGGTTTTGTTAGCTTCTATAGTGACAGGCTATCTTATGGCTTTACGTAAGGCAAAGCAGGCAAGACAGTCGGTGTGGAATCCGGCTAGTAAAGCTTTATTGCAGGCTATGCTGATACCTTTGATCACAGGAGGAACGATAAGTTTGATATTCCTTAATAATGGAAATTACGAACTGATTGCTTTCACATTTGCTTGTTTTCTATGGACTAGCTCTAGTTTCTGCCTCTTACTTTTCGTTTAAGGAGCTGCGGTGGTTAGGGATTTTGGATATTATTTTGGGATTACTAGCTTTGTGCCTGCCTGGCTACGGCATCTTTTTCTGGGCTGCCGGATTTGGCCTTTTGCATATTGTTTATGGTTTAATCGTACATCAGCGTTACGAAAAGTGAAGTTAGACTTATCTCTATACGACAAGATATTGGAAAATCGTGTTCGTTTGCAAATCATGAGCATTCTGGTAGCAAACGAACATTACGATTTCAATTCACTGAAAGAACTTTTGCAGGTGACGGACGGCAACTTAGCTTCCAACCTGAAAAGTCTCGAGAAAGAAGGATATATTACCGTAGAAAAATCTTTCATAAACAGAAAGCCTCATACCAAGTATCGCAAAACCGAGAAAGGTCAAAAGGCCTTTGAAAATCACCTTATGGCTCTAGAAAATTTAATCAAACAACAGTATAAATTAATTTTTTTAACCAACAACTTTGAAAACCAAAGTACTTTTAAACAATGCTATTATGGAGACTTCAAATCACAATGTACACGATCAAGGTTTAGTAAGCATCTACGACCGATTGACAAATTCGTCGGTTTTGAAGATGGTTGTTATTTTCTTTCTTACCTCGTTTATGTTGATACCGATGTCATGGATCTATGACTGATTCAGGAGCGAAGGCAAAGAGAAGAAAGCGTAACCAAGGAAATTGCTCAAAAATGGGGTAGGGCACAGGTGGTAAGTGCGCCCGTGCTGGCTATCCCTATAGCTATTGGGAAGAGACGCTACAAAAAGATGCTGAAGGAAAATCTGCTTCCGTAAAAACTTTAGCGCATGACTGGATCTTTATGTTGCCGGAAAAATCCGATATTAAAGTATCCGTAACGCCGGAAACTTTGAATAGAGGAATCTATCAATCTGTCGTATACACAGCTAAGGTGTCGATTAAGGGGAATTTTAATAAGCCCGATCTTTCTGCTCTTAGGATTGATGGAAACACTGTAGACTGGAAAAATGCCAGAATCATCTTTGGAGTAGAAGATATCAAAGGATTGTCTCTTTCTCCAAGCTTATATTTTGCGGGTAACCATTATACGCTGAAAAAGGATAATTCCATACAGGGGGTATTTCCAAACATGTTAGAAGCGGCGCCAATAGGATTAGGAGAAGACGATAAGGTTGCTTCAACATTTGAACTTAATTATGAGATTAAAGGTTCGAAATCGTTCAATTTCCTTCCTTTGGCAGACCAAACAAAGCTTATGGTAGAAGGCAGCTGGTCAAATCCCAGCTTTAATGGGGGATTTTTACCGGATGACCGTAAGGTGGGGCAGGAGGGATTCCAGGCCGTTTGGAACATTGCTAGTTTTGGTCGTAAGTTACCTCAGCAGTGGATAGGTCTACAGCGTATATACAACTTTGCCGACATCCCTTTGTCGAGAGAAGATATGATAATGACAAGCGAAGAGCTTTCTAATCCTGCCTCACAGTCCTCCGTGGCGACAGATACGGATATGGTTCAAGTGAATTTCCTTCCGGAGGTGAATAACTATCAGAAGACCTAGTCGGGTTGCGAAATACGGCATTTTGGTGATAGTGCTGACATTTGCTTCTTTATTCTTCACAGAAATTATCAAAAAACAGCGTGTCCATATACTTCAATATATACTTATAGGGATCGCTATGGTTGTATTTTACTCGCTGTTATTGGCCATTTCTGAGCATTTGGGATTCAATATTGCCTATTTAATAGCGTCAATTGCCACAGTATCCTTAATAGCATCATTTATCCTGATGATCACCCGACAGAAGAAGACAGCTCTTTTGTTTGGGATGATTCTCTCGTTATTTTATATATTTATATATGTGCTTATGCAACTGAGGGATTATTCGCTTATCGTCGGCTCTATAGGCATATTTATTATTCTGGCCGTATCGATGAAGTTGTCTACAAAGGTAAATTGGTACACCTTCGACAGGCAATGAGATTGGGAAAGGAAGGTATCAAGATATATTTGACTTATATCTTGATGTTATGGATGAGGAGAAGCAGAGAGCTAGTATAGACACTTTTAAAATTCTTTCCTATCTTGTACCACAAAACGATAGAGAAGATGAATAAAGTAACTATATTATCCGCTTTTCTACTTTTGGGACTTCAGGGACAGCTCAGCGCCTTCCTGAAAAGCAAGTAGATGCCAATCAATTTAAATCACAGATGAAAGAAGCTTTATCGAAGCGTGCCATGACACCTACAGACCTTTGGGCTGTGGGACGAGTGTCGGCAGAAGGATTAAGTGCTGATGGTTCTACCCTCGTGTACGGTGTGTCAAATTATTCTTTCGAGCAGAACAAATCGGAGAAAAATCTATTTACAATACCTGTAAAAGGAGGTGTGGCTAAACCTTTCACTACGGATCCAGGAGGTGAGTCAGTCATTGAGATTACACCGGAAAATGAAGTGATTTATTTATATAAAGGACAGCTTTGGAAGAAAAATATAAATGGAGGAGAAGCCGTACAGCTCACCAACTATGAGGGAGGACTCTCGGATGTTAAACTTTCCCCAGATAAGAAACATATCCTTTTCAGCAAGCAAGTGCTTATCAAGAAATACCATAGTGTAGACAAGTATCCGGATCTTCCAAAGTCCAATGTTTATATCTATGATGATTTGGATTACAAACATTGGGATAGCTTTAACGACGGACGGTTCAACCATCCTTTTGTAGCGAGCTACAACCAAGGACAGATTGGTGAAGCCATAGATCTGTTGGAGGGACAGCCTTATTATACGCCTACTGCACCATTTGGCGGGGCAGAAGACTATGTTTGGGCGCCGGATAGTAAATCCATACTTTATGTGTGCAAGAAGAAATTTGGGAAAGATTATGCTTTGAGCACGAATACCGATATCTACAAGTACGATTTAGATACCAAGCAGACGACAAACCTTACGGAAGGTTTGATGGGCTATGATACTAATCCGTCCTTCAGTCCTGACGGCAAATATCTTACTTGGCTGAGCATGAAGACAGACGGCTATGAGGCCGATAAAAACGACATCATGCTGATGGATATAGCTAGTGGTAGAAAGCTGAACCTCACTGCACATTGGGATGAGACCATAAATTCATTTTTCTGGAGTAAAGACAATAAGAAGATATATTTTGTAGCACCGACAAAAGGTACGGTTCAGCTTTTTGAGTTGACGGTACCAGCCAATCTGAATGTACGCTCGTTGCCGGCTATTCAGCAGCTGAGTCAAGGACAGTTTGATATCAATGGTATTGTGGGAGAAACAAAGGAGGGCCTTGTCGTAACATCGACAACTATGACACGAGCCACTGAGATTTATTTGTTCTCTCTCAAAAAGAAAAATCTTACGCCAATCACTTCGGTTAATGATGCATTGTATGCTCAGCTGAAAGAAACAAAAGTGGAAGGGCGCTTCTGTAAAGCCTCCGATGGTGCAGATCTATTTTCTTGGGTAATCTATCCGCCGGATTTTGACCCTAACAAAAAGTATCCTACCTTATTGTTCTGTCAGGGAGGTCCTCAATCAGCTACAACACAAGGATATTCTTTCCGTTGGAATTTCCAGCTTATGGCTTCTCAAGGTTATATCGTTATCCTTCCTAACCGAAGAGGAATGCCTGGATGGGGTGTTAAGTGGAATCACGACATCTCTAAAGATTGGGGTGGGCAAGCTGTCCGCGACTATATTGCTGCTATTGATGACTTCAAGAAAGAACCTTATGTGGATAGTGAACGTATAGGGGCTATAGGAGCAAGTTACGGTGGCTATTCTGTATTTATGTTGGCAGGAGTACATGAAGGTCGTTTCAAAACTTTCATCTCGCACTGTGGCCTGTTCAATATGGAATCATGGTATGGCACCACTGAAGAGCTCTTCTTTGCCAACTACGATTTGGGAGGTCCGTATTGGGATAGAAAAAATTCAAAATCATTATCAGGAGTTCAACCCTATCAAACATATTGACAAGTGGAATACGCCAATCCTTATTTTTCAAGGAGGAAAAGATTTCCGCGTGCCAATAGGACAAGGTCAGGAGGCTTTTCAAGCGGCTCAGCTGAAAGGAATAAAAAGCCGCTTTGTTTATCTTCCGGATGAAAACCACTGGGTGCTTTCAGGACACAATGCTCAAGTGTGGCAGAGAGAATTCTTCGGTTGGTTAAAGGAAACTTTGTAATGCAAAAAAGAAAAGTCTGAAGCGGGGAACTTCAGACTTTTCCAAACTAACCAATTATTAACCTAAATATGAATTTACTTCTATAACGCGAATTGTGTGCCATTATTTTATTAGGTTGTCTGTTTTAACAAAAATTTAACAAATCGTTTTAGGAAGTGGATATAATAAAAAGCCTTGCTTATTAAAGCAAGGCTTTTTATTTGGATTTTAGATGATTCTTTATGTATTAAGCACCTAATTGAACGCGTTTGAAAGCTGTTACTGTCAATCCTTTAGAAACGCTGTCTAAGAATTGAGCGATGCTTTTCGAAGAATCTTTAACGAACTCTTGGTTCAATAAAGTAGATTCTTTGTAGAATTTGTTCAATTTACCTTGAGCGATTTTCTCAACCATTTCTTCTGGTTTACCTTCTGCACGGATTTGCTCTTTAGCGATTTCTAGCTCACGCTCAATAGTTTTTGCGTCCACATCGTTTTTATCGATAGCGATAGGGTTCATCGCAGCGATTTGCATAGCCACGTCTTTACCAGCCTCTTCAGCACCTTCTACAGCAGCAGAAAGAGCTACCAATACACCTAGGCGGTAGTTACCGTGGATATAAGCGATAACTTTTTCACCAGTGATAGTTTCGTATTTAGAAACATCGATTTTTTCACCGATGATACCTGTTTGCTCGATTAAGGCATCAGCAACAGTTTTACCATCGATAGAAAGACCTTTTAATTCTTCTAATGAAGCAGGTTTATTAGCTAGAGCTGTGTCAGCGATTTTTTCAGCAAGAGCAATGAAGTCAGCGTTTTTAGCTACGAAGTCAGTTTCACAGTTTACTTCTACGACGATACCGCTTTTACCATCAGCAGCAGCTTTTGCTATAATCACACCTTCGTTAGAATCACGGTCTTGACGGCTTGCTGCTACTTTAGCACCTTTTTTACGTAGGTAGTCGATAGCTGCTTCGAAGTCACCGTTAGCTTCTATTAAAGCTTTTTTACAATCCATCATACCTGCGCCAGTTTGTTGACGCAATTTGTTTACATCTGATGCAGAAATTTGTACTGACATGATATTTTCTTTTTTAATAAAATTACAATGTTAAAATGAACACCTTAGCTTGACGACTACAGGTGTTTGTTATGAACGAAAAAACCGGAAAGACGTGTTGGGATTGAGGAAGCATACTTCCAGAAACCTACACTTGTCTATCCGGCTTTATGTATAGAATACTATTCTACGTCTTTTGCTTTACGAGTGCGTTTTCCTGGAGTCGCTTCTGCGCCACCATCAGCTGCAGCTTTAGCGGCTGCTGCTTCTTTTTCCGCCTCTTCTTCTTTTTCGCGTTTGCGTTCTTCTAGACCTTCAGCGATTGCTTGACCAATGATACTAGCGATAAGAGCGATAGATTTTGTCGCGTCGTCGTTAGCAGGGATTGGGAAGTCGATGTTAGTCGGGTCAGAGTTTGTATCTACCATCGCGAAAGTAGGGATGTTCAACTTAAGTGCTTCAGACACAGCGATGTGTTCTTTTTTCACATCCACGATGAATAAAGCAGCTGGAAGACGGTTTAAGTCAGCGATACCACCTAATAAGGTTTCTAACTTAACACGCTCACGTTGWATAGAATCATCAATTTTTCTTTCTTAGAAAGTACGTCCGTAAGTTACCATCTTTTTGCATCTTGTCGATTGTTGGACATTTTCTTGATATGAC
>NZ_JXAC01000106.1 GCF_000814685.1 Sphingobacterium sp. T2 | reverse complement strand
CTAATGGCTTGCGGGAGCTTCTGCGCAGATCCTTCGTGGCTTTGTATCTATCTCCGGAGACAACAACGCGTTAATCGTGATTGATGGGGTACCGGTGGACAACTCTATCATCAATGAGCACGATTTGGTGTATGATGGAACAAACCGGGAAAACGACTACTCTAACAGGGCTATTGACCTGAATCCGGAAGATATAGAAAGTTATGTCATCATGAAAGGAGCAGAAGCCACCGCTATGTTTGGGAGTATGGGTGCCGGAGGAGCTATCCTTATCACTACCAAAAAAGGTAAAGCGGGCCGCTCGTCGGTATCTTATACTTACAGCGGACGTGTAGAAACTCCTTACCGTTATCCGGAACGTCAATATGTTTATGCTCAAGGAACCAACGGTACTTACTCAGCGACGTCGACATACGCGATGGGTCCTCGCTTTAATCCAGAACAAAAAATCTATAAGGATAATACGAAAAACTTCTTTAGAACAGGCTTCAACCACAAACATAATCTGGTGATTGAAGGTGGGGCCGAAGCTCTTACTTACAGATGGTCGAATGAGTATTTCGACAATAAGGGTATTGTGCCTAATACGAGCTACAGACGTATCACTTCACGTCTTACCGGTACGTCAAAAATCAACTCGAAACTTGATGTGAATACTACATTCAGTTTTATGAACTCCCACAATGACAAAGCCAACAAGGGGGACGCAGGTTATCTGATGGCGTTGATGCGTTTTAATCCTCTGTGGGATGTAAGAGACTGGATTGATCGTGCAGGAAACAGGGTGCTTCACGTCTCGGATATTTATAGCGAGCTGGACAATCCTTTCTGGGATGCATATAAAAACAGTGCTTACGAATGATGTAAACCGTATCTTAGGGAATACACAGTTCAATTACAAGGTAAACAGCTGGCTTAGTATGCAAGCTACGTTGGCTGTAGATTATTCGAATACTAACGGATTCAAGATTTATCACGCCCAATCATATTCGGGATCGGGTAGTGCGAGTGATCCGGATTTAGGAGAGATTTATATTTATACCAAAACTGCCAGAATATTGTCTGGGCAATATCGAGCTTCTACAAGACATAAGTTTTGGGATAACAAATTTTCTTTACAGACGAGTTTAAGTGCTAACATCTACGACTACCACTATAATACGGATTCGCAGTACGGCAGAAAGATGTACGACCCTAACTTTTATAACATCAATAATACGGATCCGGCAGAACGAAGAGCGAAGAACTATATTGACAGACGCAGAAATATGGGAGCTTCGCTTCAAGCGGTTTTGGGTTATAAGACCTTATTATATTTAACTCTTACTGGTAGGGTGGATGCTTCCTCACGTCTGATGCCTAATCACCCTGTATATGCTTATCCATCGGGCTCTTTGGCGTTCAATTTCTCTGACTTTGACTATGTCAAAGAGAATTACAAATGGCTGGACGACGGTAAGTTACGTTTTTCTATTTCAAGAACAGGTAAGGAGCCTTTCCGCTCGTATGCTACCCGTTCTAATTTGGAAACGCAGATGACCTCGGGTGGTGGTTTTGCTTATCAGGTAACTGGTGGTAACCCAAATCTTAAAATTGAAACCACAGAAGATGTTGAGGGAGGTATCGAGTTCTCCTTATTTAAGAGAAGATTTACGTTCGACTATACCTATTATCGTCGACGCAGTATTGACCAGATTTTCCAACCACGATTGAGCTATGCTACCGGTTTTATTTTGAGAACCATCAACGGAGGTATTATAGAAAGCAGTGGTAGTGAAATCCAAGCTAATATTGCTCCTATCCGTAAGAAAGATTTTTCATGGGATATTACTTTGAACTATACACAGCAGGAAAATATAGTGAAGTCTATGGCAAAGGATCTTCCTGAAACGTACGATTCGGACACTTGGGTTGACAGGGGGTGTTCGTTCGGGCTGTGTTTATAGGAAAAAGTATAGGTTCGCTTTCTGCTACACAGTTTGCCAGAAATGATAGAGGAGATATCCTCATCAACCCTCAGAACGGATTGCCTGTATTGCCATCAGAAACCACATGGGGTTATGTAGGTGACCGTATCCCTGACTTCACGCTCGGTATTGTTAATAAATTTAGATATAAGGACTTTACCTTAAATTTCTTATGGGATACCCGCTTTGGTGGAGACGTTTACAACTTGTTGGGGTACCGTATGTATGTTTACGGTTTGAGTGAACATACTTTGAATCGTGAGGAGCCACGTGTGGTAAAAGGTGTGCTTAAAGATGGTCTTGAAAATACCGACTTCCCTACTCCTAACACCATTGCGGTAACGCCATATTACACTTCGGCTTATTTCTATAATAATATCACAGGTGAGAAATTTATAGAAAAAGACATTTGGACCATCCGCTTAAGAGATATCACCTTGTCTTATAACCTTCCTAAGAAGGTCATCAGACGCTTGGGAACCCGCAGCAGCATGTCTTTGTTCTGCACTTTGACAGACGTGGTGTTGTTAACCAATTATTCGGGATTGGATCCGGAGTCTAATGCCAACACGCCTGGTTTGGGAGGTATTGGTGGATTCGGAATTGACTATGGAAATATGACCAGACCTTTGGGAATGAACTTTGGTTTGAGATTGAAACTCTAAATACATGAAATCATGAAAATCAGAAGATATTTAGCTGCAGGGGCGGTATTATTGACAACTCTGAGCGTCAGTTGTAAGAAATTTTTGGACATAAACTACAGTCCTTCCTTTCCGCAGGAGGTTTCTGCAGAGCTGTATTTGTCTCCTATCATCTATCAAATAGCCAACTGTTACGGCCAAGATCAGCGTATTATCAACAAGTTTACGCAGGCTATGTTAGGAGCTAGTACGGACAGGGCTTCTTATATATGGGAGCAGCATAGTTATCCAGGAGGTACCAGCGATGTGGGGGGCGTTATGTGGCGTATGGTATATTTCAACCACGGCATGAATTTGGAAAACCTTCTTAAGGATGCTATTGCTAACAAAAAGTATGAGTTTGCTGCTATAGGTTATGCTATCAAGGCTTTCGACTATCAGGTGTTGACGGATTATCATGGTCCGATAATTTTGGATGGGGCTTATGAGGATCGTCTTCAATTTGAATATAGAGACCAACCGGACGTGTACAAACGAGTGCAGGCGTGGTGCGATACAGCCTTGTATTACCTAAGTCTTAACAGTCCTGGTGATTACAGTGCGGCGCTGACCAAATACGATTATATGTACAACGGTAATATGGAGCGCTGGAGAAAGTTTGTATATGGCATCAAAGCCATGAATTATGCGCGCTATATCAATAAGCCGGACTTTCTGACCAATTATGCTGATTCAGTTATTAAATATTCTACCTTATCATTTGCTTCCGAATCAGATAATGCTGTGGTTAAATTTGCGGGCTCCAGTGCCGAGACTTCAAACGTATATGGCGCAGACCAAGCCTTACTCAACAGTTCGTATTATAACAGAGCAGGACAGCCTATCTTGAGTTATTTGACTGGAGGGGTGCGTGGAGAGCCAGATCCGGAGCCAAAGACTTCTGTGGACCCACGTTTGTCGAGGATGCTTAAATTCCGCACCACAGACAGTATTTATATTGCTGCAGTTCCGGATGGAAGATCAACGTCAAATAGTGCAGTACCAGCGGTAGGCAGCTTCTATATGTTCAAGAATAAGACGGATTTTCCTATCATGACCTATTCGCAGATGCAGTTCATCAAAGCGGAAGTGGCCTTAAAGATGGGAAATAAAGACCTCGCTTACCAGGCCTATCTGAATGGTGTGAGGTCGCACATGAACTTTGTTAACAAATATACCGCGGTAGGAGATGAGAACGCTAGTGCTGCGTACAACCCAACAGAAATTACGAATGCCGAAATTCAGGCATATATGGAGTCGTCGGAAGTAGCACAATCTGCAGATGAGTTGACATTAGCGGACATTATGGGACAAAAATATATTGCTTTGTGGGGTTGGGGAGGAGTATGATATCTGGACAGATATGCGTAAATACCGTTATGATACGGAGATTTTCCGTCAATTTATTCCGTTGGCAGGTAGTCAGTTAGTACATAATGACTATTGTTATCGTGTACGTCCAAGATATAATTCAGAATATATGTGGAATGCTGAAGAGTTGCTGAAATGGGGCGGTTTGGAGGCTGACTACGTTGTGAAACCGGTTTGGTTTGTTTTAGACACCTATTAAAAGATGCTGGCTATGAAAAAATATTCATTCATATTGTTAATTCTAAGCATGCTCTTTCTTGCAACGACCAATAGTTGCAAAAATGAGATGATTATAGATTTCGGGGAAGTCGAATTTATGGAAGATAACAAGTCTATTGTGAAGATAAATATGGCTTCCGTGTATCCTGACGACAGATATATGTATGTCAAATTTAACGATGTACGTGTAACACCACTAATCAGAGCACGTGAACCTTATCCAGGAGGAGGTTACAATACTAGAGGTCCATCAAGCTCAGAGTTTTTGATGGTAAATGGTGGAGATATCAATGTCAAGATATGTATTCCCAAGTCTAAAGACGATGGGCAGGACTCCTTGGTATTGTACAGCACTAACGTAACTATCAAGGGAGGTTCACGATATACGTTTCATATTGCGGATACAGGAGCAAACACGAAAGTTATTCCGACGGAAGAAGAATTTATCTTACCCGATTCATCGTATGCGGCATACCGCTTCATCAACTTGATTCCTAACGTGGAGGCAGTAGACTTTTATTACGGATTTTACTCTACGGCAGCAGGTTCACAGACGCCGGCCCAAGACTCCTTGGTGGCCAGCAATGTGAAGTTTGGTGAGATTTCGCCTAGAATAGTATTAAACCGTTCGGTGACTAGGACTTTTAAGGTAAGACCTGCGGGAGCTCCAGTTACCAATGAGAGTGTATTGGCTTTCTATGCTAATGCCGGAAGTACGTTGAATCAACGTCAGTACACCTGTTACGCCTTAGGCTGGGCAGGACAGACCTCAACGATTATGAAACCATATATTTCATTCATGTTAGTTCGATGATTATGAAAAAGAATCTGTATAAGATATTGAAGATAAGTTTGCTCTTTGTATCCTTACTGTATTTGCAGACGGCCTGCAAGGAGCGAGATGACTATCCTAAATTTGAAGATGAGGTGGAAGAACCTCCTGTAGAAGATATTATCCCACCGGATAATTCGCCTACAGTCCAATTTAAGCGTATCATGGATAATACCACCTATGTCAAAACCTTCCAGATGGATACTACTTATTCTCCGCGTGCAGGGGTTGAGTATATTCACGCAAGATTTATCAGTAATCTGGATTTGCCTATAAGTATGCACATCTTGGAGATAGATCTTACCAAAGCTAATGTGACCATGCAGGTTTTGTCACCATATAATGATTATCTGTATGCAACACAGCATATCCACGATATGGTTAGCTTTAACCAAGCTACGTCGGAGGGGGAGATCATCGCTGCTACGACAGGCGATGCAAACTCTTCGGCCACTGCTGGAGGAGGATATGTTAAGTTTGGAAGGGTCATACAGCAGCTTACAGGAAGTACAGCCCAGACGCGTCCTCACATAGGGGTACGAAAGGGATCTTCAGTGATAGAAATCTTTAACAGCCCTAACCAGGCAACTTATCCTACCGATCCGATAAATTATAGCCAGATGAAACACCTTGTAGGGGGAGCAAACTGGTTGGTTTTCAACAATGACCTTATCGGAACGGGAGATGCGAGAGCTGTACGTAATGCTGTAGGTCTTACCCAGGATGGCCAAAAGGTTTATGTAGTGACTGTGGATGGTATTGTTGCAAACTTCTCCGAAGGGATAGGTTTGGGAGATTTGGCAAAAGTGATGCAGGCCCTTGGTTGTTACAAAGCATTTCAACCTGTAAGTGGAAATAGCACCTCTTTGGTTCTTAAACAACCGGGAGATCCTAAATCCGACTGGATAAGGAAAAACATATTACAGACTTATGCGGGCGGTTATACAGGGATTGGTTTTGTGCTGCTGGGCAATAATCCCAACTAATTTAGATTAAAAATCTTGCCTAAGTGCAAGGCATATTAAATAAACCGATACATTTGGCGTCTAAAGAGCTTCTTTAGACGCTTTTTTTTGTGTTAATCGTGCGTTTTTTTTGCGTATTTACAAAAAAATCATTGCAAAATACGCGCTTTTTATCTAATATTGCTATTAGTCAGTTAAAAACCAGTGCCTAAATTCTGAAAAATCAGGAAGTGTAGATTTATAGAGTAAGCGAAATTAATATTAATAACACGTCGAGAGGTGTTATTTGGTGAATATATATATTAACCAACTATTCTAACAATTATAATCTATTAACACATGAAAAGAAGATTTCTTCTAACATTTTTCGGGGTCGCGTTATACGCCTCCTGTCTGATGGCCCAACAGAAATCTATTTCCGGGAAGGTGATAAGTCAATCCGGAGAAGCGTTGGGCGATGTTACAGTGTTGATTCAGGGGACGAATCGGGCTGTAAAAACAAATGCTGATGGTAGCTTTAGCATTCAAGCTGCCCCGGGAGAGAGATTAGTATTTAGGCTGGTGGGAAGTAAGGAAGTGGTGCAGGTGGTAGGAGAAGGTACTGTCTATAATGTTACTCTTCAAACGGGGTCGGAAATTGATGAAGTAGTTGTTACTGCCGAGTTCGGTATGAAGCGTGTGAGCCGTGCCGTAGGATCATCGATACAGCATATTGACGGCGGTACGATTAGTGAGTCAGGTCGTGAGAACTTTGTTACGGCATTAGCGGGTCGTGTTCCCGGTCTTAATGTTACCTCCACCAGTGGTACACCAGGAGCATCCAATACCATCGTGCTGAGAAACATTACCTCCATATCGGGTAACAACCAGCCTTTATTTGTAGTGGACGGTATTCCTATGAATAACTCTACCTTCGATCCGTTATCTATGGCAGGTTCCGGTAGCAGTACCTATTCTGTACGAAATCTGGACTTCTCTTCGCGAGGAGGTGATTTCAACCCGGAAGATATCGAAAGTATAACGGTTTTGAAAGGTGCCGCAGCCGCTGCTCTTTACGGTTCGGATGCGTCGAATGGAGCTATTATTATTACGACCAAAAAAGGTAAGGCAGGTAAAGGGACTATTTCATACGGAAACTACTTTAAATGGGAGAAAGCATACGGCTATCCTGAAATGCAGACGAAATATGCCAACGGTAACTATGGTACCACAAACTATTATAATACAGCACGTTTCGGTGGATTATATCCTGAAGGAATGAAGCTGTATGATAATATTGCTGCTATTTTGCAGACAGGAGCCCAGCAAAGACATAATGTTTCTATAGATGCTGGATCGGAAAAGGCTACCATTCGTGGAGCATTTTCTCAGTTGAATCAAAACGGTATTCTTAAAACTACGGACTATGACCGTACAAACTTAAGTTTGTCGGGAAAAGCTACGGTGACGCCATGGTTCAGCTTCGATGGAGCTATGCAATACACAAAAACAGGAAACAGCAAAGTTTTGAGAGGGACTGATGGGCCTCTGTATCGTGCAATGTTGTGGCCTTTGGTAGATGATATGAGCAGATACCTTGATGCTGACGGTAGTCACATGCGTAAACCTGACTATTATGTGGATTTGGATTTGCTAAATCCGCTGTTTGCTATGTATAAGAATAAGCTGTATGATAAATCAGACCGTTTCTTAAGCAACGTTTCTGCAAACATCACCCCTTTTGCTAACACGTTTATTCGTGCTCAAGTAGGGTGGGACGTAGGTATGCAGACTTACGAAACATCACATCACCCTTATTATGCCAATGCAAATAACGGTTCTGGAGAGTACAACCTTGTGCAATCTAATTTCTCCGATCCTACCATCAACATCTTAGCAGGGTATAATAATAAGTTTTTGCAAGACAAATTGTCTTTTTCCGGACAAGTGGGGTATCACCAACTGGAGAATAAGGTAACGCGTTCGGCAGCGAACGGAACCAAATTTATTGTTCCTGATTTTCAATCTATTAATAATACAGATCCATTATCGCAAACAAGTACTCAAAGAAATACGAGAAGAAGAATTCAAGCCCTTTCGGCACAGTTTGAGTTCGGATATAACAATTTGGCTTTCGTGACATTCAGGCACGTAACGACTGGTCTTCGACATTGCCAAAAGATAATAACCGATATTTTTATCCAGCTGTTGAGGGATCATTAATCCTTTCGGACCTACAGTTTGTGAAAAATATTTCGGCAATTAATTTCCTCAAGTTGAGAGGATCTATTGCACAGGTAGGTAAAGATGCAGGTCCGCTCGAAATCTATCCTCAGTTGGAGTATAGTGATCAGTCGGGAGGAGGTTTTAAATATGGTTTTACAGGACCTAACCCTACATTACGTCCGGAAATGACTACAGCGCATGAGGTCGGAGTAGATTTCCGCGTTTTCAACAACCGTGTTAATGGTAGCTTCACATATTTCGGTACGCGCAATTCCGACCAGATTGTGAAAGGTTTCCGTTTGAGCTACGCTACAGGTTTTGTGTTGAACAACATGAACGTAGGAACTTTCAAGACATGGGGTTGGGAAGCCCATCTGGATGGAGACATTATTAAGCAACCTGGAGGTTTTACATGGAACGTTGGGGTGAACATGTCTCAAGGTAAGTCTAAAGTGGTTTACCTACCAGAGAATGTTACAGAGTATTACAATGCATATACATGGAACTCCGGAAATATTCGCAACGGTATAATGGTAGGTCATCCTATCACTACCCTTACGGGGTTGGCTTATGAGAGAAACGAAAAAGGAGATATCTTGATTAGTCCAAGTACAGGTCTTCCTATTACTCAATCCACCTGGTCCGTGATTGGCGATAGGGAACCTAAGGTTCGCTTCGGTATCACCACAGCGTTGTCGTACAAAGACTTCCGTCTTTCAGGATTGTTCTCTGGAAGATTAGGTGCTACGGTTGTGAATGGTACTAAGCGCACGATGATGACCAATGGTACAAGCTGGGAGTCGGTAGCATTGAGGGAAAGCGGTCCGGTAATCTTCCGCGGTGTATTGCGTGACGGTAATGAGAATAGCGACAATCCTACTGTCAACAACATAGCTGTAGATTATAGAGCGTATGGAGCGACAATCTTTGCCGGAGGGGATGAAGACTGGCTGGAGAAAAATGTTAATTATTTGCGTTTACAAGAGTTGAGATTGTCATACCGTCTGCCTAAAACATTCCTACAGAAAGGAAAAATATTCTCTTCTATGGATGTGTATTTTGTGGGTAATGATTTGTTCACTTGGACAAACTACTCAGGTATTGATGCGGTAGGAAATACCGTTTCCGCTGCTGCGGGAGGTACCGGAGGTGAAGGATATGACGTATGGTCTATTCCTAGTCCACGCGGTTTTTCAGTAGGATTGAGTTTAACATTAAATTAATCAAAGTAGAAATGAAAAAGAGATTCTTATATATGCTTTTCCCTCTGCTTACCATGATGGGAAGTTGTGATAAGTATCTGGATGTCAATAAGAATGTTGATGCTCCGGACTATGTAGAGGGATACTTGTATTTGGCAAATATTATCCAACAATATCAAGGTATTTATTGGGATTATCGTGCTATAGGTCCTTTAACCCAGATGATGGGGACGACGAACTCCACTTATACCTCTTTTGCTAACCATTATTATGCTTTGGCTTCCGATGCAGGAGGTGAACTTTGGAGAATGGTGTATTGGAATCAAGGAATGAACCTTGAAAATATGATTAATCAGTCGTTGGAGGCCGAAGACTGGACCTTAGCCGGAATTGGCTATGCCCTTAAGGCTTTCAGCTGGGATGCTCTCACTAAAGTGCATGGCGAGTTGCCAATGAAAGATGCTTTTGTGCCGGGCTTATTATCACATAATTATGATTATCAGGACGAAATCTATGCACAAATTCGAGAATGGGCACGTAAAGCAATAGAGTTGTTAGAGCGAGAAGATAATCATAATTACGGAACCAAAATAAGTGCCAATGACTTTATCTATGCGGGAGACAAGTCTAAGTGGATAAAGTTTGCTCATGCAGTGATTGTGCGTAACTTAGCGTCCTTGAGTAACAAAAAGGACTTTAAAGATAAATATGCTCAGGAGCTTATCGAGGCGGCATCAAAGTCTTTCCAAAGCGCAGATGATGATGCTACAGTAAAAGTTACCGGTGGATCACAGAGTGCTCCTTATTCTAACTATAATAACTTTTGGGGTACGGCAAGAGCCAATCTTTCGTATAGCTTCTTCCAGCATGAGTATGCTGTACAGGTATTTACAGGTACTGTACCGGAGTATGATCCTGCTACCGGTGATAAAATTCGTGTAGAGGGCAATTCCTACTATCCGTATAAGCTGGCTGACAAGCAGATTATTGCTGATACATTAGTTAATCAATCAGGACACTTCGACCCTCGAGTTGCAGTGAAGCTAGGAACGACGAGCAATCCAAATTACATTAGTATAGGCAATGCGGATACCGTAAAATCGTATAAGTTCTATGGTGGAAGTTTCACCTCAACGGCAGGTTCAGTAGGGACAGCACCTTCCTTCTATGGCAGAAATGCTTCTTCTACTTATTCAGGAGCTACTAATGATGGTATCGGCCGCTGGATTTATCGTGATGATGCTCCTTATATTTTGACTACATATGCCGAGATACAGTTCTGTTTGGCTGAAACGTATTGGAAACTAGACCGTAAAGCCGAGGCATTTGAGGCGTTCAAAAAGGCGGTGGCAGCCGATATGGCTACTACAGCAAGATATATTTATCCAGGTAAGGAAGGAAGCCCTACAGGTGGTGACAAAATCACCCGAGAACTATTTAATCAGCTAGCCAACGAGTATGTAAACGGTCCGTTTGTCAATGGCTTGGCAGACTTCACCTTGTCCCATATCATGATGCAAAAATGGGCTGCTCTATATCCTTGGGGCGCTTTGGAAGCATGGGTAGATATGCGTAAATATCATTATGATATAGAGTATTCGGGTGAATATCCTACAAATGGCAATGGCTGGATCCAAGCTCAGTTGGAACAGAAAAAGGATACCGACAATTCAAAAGTCTATAAAGGGCTTTATCTTATTGCCGGCACAAGTTCAAAACAGAAAAGGGTCTTACAATATCTATAATGAAGGATCTCCTTGTTATCGTCTGAGACCTAGATATTCACAATATCTGAGTTATATCTAAGCATTGGAAAAATTAAAACCTATAGCAGGTACAGCAAATAATTATCA
>NZ_JXAC01000105.1 GCF_000814685.1 Sphingobacterium sp. T2 | reverse complement strand
GCTTGGAACCCTGAAAAAGAAAGCTCAAAAGAAGAATAGGATCTGAAATATTATGCCAGTAGCAGATAGATAACCTCAAGCGCGTCATCCGAGCGTTTGGAGGTCTATGAATCTACGGGGCCATCCCTTCTTATTCCAGAGGACGACAGACCCAAGCAAGACTTTACCGCATCAATCAACCGTAGGATTAAATAATGGACAGAGAAAAGACTCTATGAACGAATTAATCAAGTAGATAAGATGATGAAGGCAGGGCTGTTGGATGAAGTAAATGCGCTCAGGCCTTATCGTCATAAGCCGGCCCTGCTGACGGTAGGCTATAGTGAGCTTTTTGACTATCTAGATGGAAAGGATATCTTTGGTAAGAAGGACAAGTGGATAAAATTCGAAAGCAGAAAMTCAACGCCGTTAATTAGCCAAARGRCACGAAKYAAACGTAGGTTTAAGAATGATGATGGTAATACAACTTGGTGTTGAGCCAAAAGACCTACGATAGGATAATTGATTTTCTAGAGCAAAGCATAAAAAAAGACCTTCCGGATTAAGAAGGTCTTTTGTTGATATATACTAAATTAAACAATGAAATTCCATCCGAAAGGATCCTCAATTTTTCCGTAACGAAGCTGATTAAGGTAATCTAACACCTTATTAGAGAACTCACGGCCTTCTACAGGCGGTAGTGTGTAATCTTTGCCTTCAAATCCTATACGGTCGATGTGGGTGATAGTAGCTGCAGTTCCTGCCGCAAAAGCTTCTGACACCACGCCGGCTTCTATGCCATCAATAAGCTCTTTCACGGACACTTTGCGTTGCTCGGCTTTGTATCCCCATTTTTCGGCAAGTTCCATGATAGTTCTTCTGGTCACACCGTGAAGAATGGTGTCTCCATGAGGGGTTATGATGGCATCACCGATACGGAAGATAAGGTTGGCTGTGCCTGCCTCTTCAATGTATTTATGTTCTTTTGCGTCGGTCCACATGATTTGGTCATATCCTTCGTCGTTGGCAATCTGCGTAGGATATAATGAAAGAGCATAGTTCCCCGCATTTTTTGAGAAACCTACACCACCTTCTGCCGCGCGTGTATAATGCGTCTCTACTTTCAATGATATTGGCTTACTGTAGTACGCTCCTACAGGACATGTGATAATGACAAACTTGTAAGATGCCGAAGGATGCACTCCTAATGCAGCTTCTGTAGCAAACATAAACGGACGGATATATAGCGATGTTCCTTCCTTTGAAGGTACCCAATCACTGTCTATGTCCAACAGTTTTTTAAGTCCTCCTAGGAAGATTTCTTCCGGAACTTCCGGCATCTGAAGACGTGCTGCAGAGCGGTTGAAACGCTCCCAGTTTTTGTCCGGGCGGAAGATGCTGACCGTTCCATCTTCAAATTTATATGCTTTTATACCTTCGAAGATAGCTTGACCATAGTGCAAGGCAGACATCGACGGACTAATAGTCAGGTCACCGTAAGGGACGATGCTGACGTCTTCCCATCTACCGTTGTCATATTCTGCGACCAGCATGTGGTCTGACATGATTTGTCCGAATTTTAAGTTGTTGAAGTCTACTTGCGAGAGTCTTGAAGATTGTGTTGGCTCTACGCGAATTGAAAACTGTTCTGTCGCGCTCATTTCTCTTATTTGTTTTTAATTGGAATGCAAGTTAAAAAAAAAGATTTAGAGCTACTTATTTAAATTTTAAATATGTGGGTAACATTTTCTCATAGCCGTTGATATATAGGTAAAGAAAACAGATTGCTAACTAAAATCTATGACTATGAAAAAATATCTATCTTGCATTAATGTTAATAGGATTTGCATTTTATGCGTTCGCTCAGCAAAGTAAAGGAGATTTCCAAGTGGGAATCTTTGGAGGAGCTTCCAGCCCTTTAAATAAATATAAAAATATAGTCGACACCAAGATGGGGTATCACGGTGGAATATTTATGGACAAATATTTCTCGGGTAACCGCTTAGGATTGGGTATAGATGCTCGATACATCTATAATGGGGTTGCCAAAAACGACAGCGTGGTCTTCCTTAATGGTATGATATCCACACACTATGCGAGTAAAAAGCGGTTTGAAGATTTCGTGTTTTCGTTAGGGCCTACCTATCGTTTTACGGACAACCGTTTTCATGTGGAAGCTTACCTCCGTGGAGGTGTTATGCTGCAGTCTTTTCCAGAATTTGTGACCACCCTGACTTATAAGGATACACGTGGAGTGACCAGCGTGGATGTGCTGAAGACAGTAAATGACGCTTCCAACAAAGCTAATTCATGGGCAGCATTGGCGGGATTGCGTTTCAATTACATGTTTACACCTCAGTTTGGTGCTTATGTCCATGTAGACTATGTGCAGGCATTGGGATCCAAGTTTGGTAGTAAAGAAAGCCGCTTTACTACCGAAGAGTTCAAAGCTGATGCGGAAAACCCTATAACAGCTACTACCGAAGTGATACATCATGGTAATCATTACTTTTTGGATGCTAAAATCGGTAAGAGTATACCGTACATCAGACGTTGAATGCAGGAGTAGGACTGAAATATGACTTTCGGCAAAGGACAGAGGGAAGTAGTGCCTTCAAGACCGCTAAAATATGATGGGGTAAAACCTGTCATCCAAAATAAAGATTTGCAAATCGTGGTTAAAGATAAGCAGACACAACTCGCGTTAAGTGGAGTGACAGTAAGTATTGTGGGAGAGGGAATAGAAGAGCGCTCTATTACTGATGCTAATGGTCAGGCCAATAAGGTTGTTGCTATCAAACCTGGAAATTATGAAGTGATAGGGGAAAAGAATGGAATCAAGACTCCAATTTTATATCTTAGTGCCGAAGATTTTCAGGGCTCTGCAGGTACCATTCTCCGAGAGATATACCACGATGACCCTAGATTTACGCTGATCGGAGAAACTTTCGATTGCGATCTTCAACGTAATTTGCCTAACATATCTACCGTTTTGACCAATACAGAAACTAAGATGAATGTAAGTCAAATTTCAGACGCTGAAGGTAAATTTATCTATCAATTGGAGCAGAATAGCGACTATAGCGTCGTGGCTAACCAACAAGGACGTTATTCGCAGACTGAATTTGTAAGTACTAAAGGACTTGATCGTAGTCAGACACTATACGTAACCCTGAAATTAGGCGTATGTGAATTGAAAAACGATGCAGAATTCGTACTAAAAAATATATTCTATGATTTCGACAAGAGTGGCATACGTCCGGATGCGGCCTTGGTATTGGATAATGTTGTCGCTATCCTGAAGCAGAATCCTACTTTGAAAATAGAACTATCTTCGCATACAGATAGCCGTGGTAACGACGACTATAACCTCAAGCTGTCACAACGCCGTGCCGATGCAGCAGTAAAATATATTGTGTCGAAAGGAATATCTGCTTCTCGTGTAGTTGCTAAAGGGTATGGAGAGAAGCGCCTTTTAAATAGATGTGGTAATGGGGTACAATGTTCGGAAGAAGAACATCAGATTAATCGCCGTACAGAAATTAAAATCTTAGAATATCATTAATCAATTATAATTATCTAACTACCTAATTATGAAAAACATGTATAGAGGGAAAGGGTATCGCAAGCTTAAAAGAAAATGGATTGTGATAGGGAAGTTTATTTTGGGATTCTTTGTCTATCTCTATGATAGAGCCATCAAACCTTTGTGAGTTTGCGACGAAGGAAAAACAGACCAAGTAAGGTCATAGAAATCACACAAGCTAGCGGAAGTGGGTTTGAAGTTTCTTTCAAGCCTACTTCGTTATTTATGCCGGTATAATTGATATTAGCCCAATACCATGGATTGGCCTGTAGCACACCGCCCTCCTTAAGATACTGCCTTTTGGCTTCGGCCAATGCTTCCATGGGGTAAGGACATTTTTTTAGCTGATCATAGAATTTAGCCGTCAGCTGCAGCATTGCTTCATCGTTGGCAAACCAATAGGTAGATATAACCGAGGGAACATTTTTGCTTAAAAAAACAACGCTGTATGCTAGCTGTGCCTTCTGACGGTAAAGGCTTGCCGCTTCCCGTATTACATGCCGAAAGAAATACCAATGGTGTCTTTATCTCGTAGAATCGTAGCTGATTGATGGAAATAGGTTGATGTAGATAGAGGTAAGGAGCTTCGGTGCTATCCAAAATGGTGTGTGCTGCAATATGAATAAGGTTGGACCTGTTGAAGGCCTGTTTTAACGACTTGTCGTTTTGTTGCAAAGGGGAGTAAGACTCCGTTTTGAATGTCTTTTTCAGATTTTTGACCTCTTGATTTACAAAAGGAAGCTTAGGCAGCGGAGAAGGGTAATCCGACCTATAGAATACTGCTACGGCAGCTTTTTGTGCTTCTTCCCTATGGTGCAGGAAATCGAAAAGTAAGAAGGAATTGAGATAAGCCATGTTGTATTGTTGCACCAGAAAGCTGTTGTGGTGATATAAAGCATCGAAAGGTAGGCCATAAAGAGAGCCGTCCAATGATAGGAAAATATTGCATTCTGTTTCTGGCAGGTTGGGCAACAAACGCTTGGCTATGCTACTGCTTTCTTCTCTGTATTTGGTAGGGTTGTTATTGTAGGAATTAGGAGAGTCACCGAAATATTCTTTCTTTAAAAGTTCGATTTTAGAGAGAAAGGAGGTGTCATTCACTTGATAGAAAGATATCTTTTTTCTCGACGAATTAAGGATGCTTATTTTGTTGTCTTTATGGATATAGTAAGCATAATAGCTGTTGTCGGTTTGCTGAACCCTTTGTAGAAAGTCTTCTTTTTTAGGGTTGAAATGAATTTTTTCGAAGTAGCGTTCCGACAGCTGAAAGTCCGTCTTTAGTTTCTCTATTTCCACGAGGTAGGCATTTCGCAATTTAGGGTCTACCGTCGCGTCGTACTGTTGGTAGAGCAGTCTGATTTGCTGTAGAGCCTCTTTCAGTTTATCATCTGCAGCTGTCCATTGGTCGGAGCGGTGAATCTCGTTGATGAGGAGACGTGCCTTGCTCAGCTCAATACACCATAATAGAGTTTCGGCATACGTTTGTTGTGGTAACGAAGGAGCGCTTAGATATAAGGCAATAAGCTCTTCGAGAATATCTTTATTCCATCTGTTGTTGCGTATCTGATCCTGTGCACTTGTAATCAGCTGCTGCGTACGGAAATCGTTTTCTATTGCCCACTCGTAATAGTAGAAGGCTGAGTCTAGTATTTTTTGCCGAGCGAAGCATCTTGCCTGTCCCAGCAGAGCATAAGTGTATTTGTAATCCAATACATATTTTTCACCACTTTTTCGGAAATGTGCTGCGGAAAGTTTATACTGCTGAAGGGCATTTCCCCAATTCTTTAGCGCGAGATAAATGTTGGCAAGGCTGAGGCAGGCATTGCCCTTTGTACGATATTGTGAGTGAGGAAAGTGTCTCTCCAAAATATCTATAGATTTTTGTGCTTGGGATATATTGTTGTTTAGTTCGGCAGCTTGTGTCAGTGCAGAGCAGTACCATACCAATGTGTCTCCGTATAGTTTATGCTTTTCGAAAGCACGGATTGCCAAAGTGTTGAAACGAGAGCTTGTGGCGGTGTCTTGTTGCTGCTCTTTTATTTGCGAAGCAGTATTGTATAGCAAAGCTTTTGTCAAAGATTCGTTGAGATGAGGTAAAATGTCGGTTACCAGACTATCGGCCTTCTCGAAATCCATGTTATACAGATACGCATTAGCTAAATTGTTGACGAGGCCGGCTTTTTGTTCATAGGCTGTAGGAGGATAGTCAGCCAGGAGATTTTCAAGTAAGGAAATAGCTTTTTGATGGTCGTCTACGTGGATATACAGGGTAGCTAGAGGTTTAATGATATACAATGCAAAATCCAGGTTTTGGATGCTATGTTCCTTTACAAAGTTGAGCGCACGTTCGTAATATTGTATGCTTTTGAAATGGTTTCCCTGTTCGCGGAGGCTATAAGCCATGTATAGCAGTCCGTAGGCATAGATTTCCTTTTCTTCATCCGTTTGAGGCTGTAGATGAAGACTATTCAGAAAAGAATCCGGGTTGGAGATATAGAGTTCGGGATGGTTTTCCGTGATATCTTCAAATTTTTCAAAAGAAATCTTTTGTTTGGCATTTTCTGGCGCCGCAGATGAGGGCTTATTCTGCTCGCAAGAAACCAAACATATTAGTAAGGTTAGTAATGTCGCTATTCTAGCTCTCAACATCAGCTTTTAAAACCTCCAAATTCCGTAAATGCCGCTATAGGTTTTTTGATTTTTGTCGTAGGCTACACGGAATCCCAACGCAGGCCCCATATAAACTTTTCCTACATTGATATCGAAAAAAGGATTGTATTTCCAGGAGCTGTTCTCTTTTAGAAGCGTTGGATTTTCTACAGTAAACACATTTTCTTCCGTACCTTGGGCTGTAAGATAATAATAATTTTTAGTGCTTGATGCTTGAGTATTTATGTCTTTGCGTATGGAAACTCCACCTCCTATAGAAATAAAAGAATTTATGTTATAGCGCAGTTGTACAGGCAATTGAAAAGACACAAAGGTCCTGCTTTCGGTGCTGTCCATAGCTCTATATTCGTATTTCATATATCTTCCATTTTCTTGGACTTCAATCACCCCCTGTTCGTTGATGAGGTCGGTGTTGCTTTCCCTATTATAGAATGAAGAATATATTTCTACTTGCCAGAAAGGCTTCTTGTAAGGAGCCATAGGAGCAAGGCCGAATCCTAGCTGAATTCCCGGCTTGAATTGGTGTTTTAAGGTATGCTCTTTGGGCGTTCCAAATGTGGCTGAAGACCCTATGGTCACTATGGGTGACCAAATCTGACGGAATCTAGACGTCGAAATATTAGTAGTAATAGGTGGATTGTTGTCAAAATAGATGTCCGTATAAGACTGGAACGATTTGTTTTTGAATTTCTTCTTTTCCATGTCTATTTCAAAGAGAATAAAACCTTTGGAGCTGTCCGGGTCAGTCAATGTTTTGGAGGCTGTTCCTGGCAAGGCTATATCTTTGAAATGAAACACCAGCGTTCCATTGTCTTTGATGTAATATTGATAGCATCCCATGGCGTTGAGGGTGGCACAGGTGTCACACTTAGGATAAAGAGATTTAAGCCGGAATGTTTCTTTCCGCACTTCGGGAGGAAGAAACATTTCTAACCTTACATGGCGTGCATCACCTTCTCCATCGTTTTGAAACTGAACCTTGTAGGTTAAGGTTTTGTTTTTAGATTGGAAGCGGTAGCTCATCCGTGCCGGCCGCACCGACATCTTGTTAGGGTCATGCGATTTTACGACAGGGATATCTACCTGATGGACATTGGCGATTCCGTCTTCTGGAAGGAACACTCCTGTAATCGTCACAATGGCGTTGGTATCTACCAGCATATTTTCTGTCACATCTAGATTGATGAGCGAAAACTGCTTCTCGCTTTGTGAAGGATCCACGTCGTAAGCAGCAATGGAGTTGTAGGCTCCATATAGGTTTTTAAAATAGTTTATAGCCTGTTGGGATGAGCTGAAGGTAGAGACCTCTTTAATCCCGTAGTCCGGACTTCCGGTTTTGGTGAAGGTAGACTGCTTTACGTTTGCCCACATACTGTTGAGGCTCTCTTTCTGTACCAGAGAGTCTATCGTTTCCTTATAGTATTGACTTTGGTATGCATATCTGAAGCCATCCAGCCCTGCGACTTTTTCGTTGGAGAGGATAAATATTTTCCCTTTTCGGCCTTCGGTATTTATTCCCACGACCAACTGCATATCTTCGCCGGGTTTAGCATCGGAAAGTTTGTAGATCTGAAATATGCCATTCGAGGAGAAGAAATTTTCTTCGAAATAGTTGGGGGATACCTTGGCGATGGCCGAGCTGCCGCTTTTAATTTGAATAGTCTTTTTTGGTCTTTTGGGTTTGGGACCATAGTCGTAGTTGTTTACGGCGTATACTGAAACCTCATACTGTCCCGGCTTGGCATATACATGCGTGGGTTCTGCCTGGGTGCTGAAATGACCGTCACCGAAGTCCCACAGATATTTATAGTAGGGTGTCCGTCCTCCTGGAATCTGTACGAGTGGCCGTAAAATAGGCTTAAACTGGAAAACGCCGTCCTGTTCATGCACTTCAATACGGCTTTCGAAGGTGTCTACCTGTACAATAAGGTTGTTTTCCTGCGCTATACATAGCCCGCACAGTAAGGTAAATATTAGTGATAGTAACAGTCTTATCATGGCTTTAGGTTCGTTAACATAATTGTTTAACGAGAAATATTATTAAATTTACTAAGTAATTGCCAATTTAAATGCATATAGACCAAATTTATATACAATACCTAAAAGAAAACAACAGCAAAGGCATTCAATTAATATATAATAAATATGCTAAGCAAATTGTTACCCTCATTGTGAAAAATAGTGGGACCGAAGACGATGGTTACGACATTTTTCAGGAGGCCTTGGTAGATATTTATCATATGGCTCAAGAGAAAGATTTCGTGCTAACGACCAGCTTTGGGGCCTTTCTGAGTATAGTATGCAAAAGAAAATGGCTTAACGCGTTGAAAAAAAATCAACGTATGCCGGTAACAAATCTCGAACAAAGTGTATTATATGTTGAAGATGATTCCTCCAAACAGTGGGATGATATGCTGGAAAAGGTGGATAAAGAGAATAGGGTAATGGCTTTACTCAACACAATGGGTGAGAGCTGTCAGCAGATTATCAAGCGATGTATGACGGAAAAACATCAGGAAAAGATTGCGGAAGCGTTGGGAATAAGTTATGCCTATTTGCGGAAGAAGAAAAGTGAATGTATGGCTACACTCATCAGAAAGGTAAAAGAAAGCGGTTTATTTTAAGACTTTATGCAATGGAAAAGTTAACGGACAAGATTCAGGATTATATTGACGGTTTGTTGGATGGCGACGAACTTCAAGCCTTTGAACAGAAACTGAGGGAGGATGAAGATTTCAGAAATCTGGTCTATCTGCAGCGTGAAGTAAATGATATTATCCATAAGCGGGTGAATTCGGGCGAGCAGGATTTGAGAATCTCCTTACGTGCTGCCGAACAAGAGACAAGGTCGCATGATGGGGCTACCCCACTTATCAAGAAGATAAAACCGCTGATTGCTGTGGTGAGTGCTGCCTGTCTGTTTGTCGTAGGTTACCTTTTCTTTACGAACAGCAATAGCTCTCTATATGAACTTCCTGCCATGCAGTCAGAGGTGGTGCGTGGAGAGGAAGCTGTAGTGCGATACGAGGAGGCCGTTCGTCTATATAATGCCAAGTCCTATAAGGAATCCCGTAAAATGTTGAATCAGCTTATTCAAGAAGAGCCCGAAGTAGTACAATATCAATATTATGCAGCCTTGACCTATGTGGGAGAGAAGAAATGGAAGGAGGCGCTGAAAGCTTTAGAGCCCGTAGCTTTTGGGACCTCTATCTTTCAAGAGGAAGCAACCTACTATATGGCGGTATGCCACCATAAGGAAGGTAATGATGCCGAGGCCAAAAGACTTCTTCAGACCATCTCTTCTCAAGGTAAAATAGGTGAGAAGGCAAAGAAGCTGTTGAAAAAAATCGATTAAGGTCTGTTGATGATTTTCAGCAGAGAGTCCAAATACTGACGGTCATTAGCTAGGCGAGGTACTTTGTTTTGTCCGCCCAGCTTGCCACGAGATTTCATCCATAGGTAGAAAGTGTTGTCTGGTGCGTTGTGGATTACCGGCTTACGAAGAGCAAGGTCTTTGAAACGTTTAGCATCGTAATCGGAATTTATCTCTCTAAGCTTGCTGTCTAAGGTCTCACAGAATTTGTTAAAATCTGTCGGTTGTTTTTCGAACTCTATAATCCATTCGTGGGCACCGGCCTCGTTATCTCCAAAATATACAGGACCGGCGGTATAGTCACGGATGATGGCATCAGTGACTTCACATGCGGCCTTGAGAGCCTGCTCGGCATTATCTACGATGACTTCTTCTCCGAAGGTGTTGATGAATTGCTTTGTACGTCCAGAGATTTGAAATCTGTATGGCGATAGCGAGGTGAACCGTATGGTGTCACCGATTTTATAGCGCCATAGTCCCGCATTAGTGGATATGACTAACGCATAATTTTTCCCTATTTCCACTTCACTTAAGCTTAACGTCTGCGGATGTTCATCGTTTAAGTTTTCTATGGGTAAGAATTCGTAATATATGCCGTAATCCAACATAAGCAACAGATCTTCCGAATCCGACTGATCCTGCAGGCCAAAGTATCCTTCCGAAGCGTTATAATTTTCCAAATAATACATGTTGTCGGAAGGTATTAAGCGTTTGAACTGCTCACGGTACGGTTTGAAGCTCACACCACCATGGCCATAGAATTCCAAATTAGGCCACACTTCCAAGAGATTGTCTTTCCCTGTGATTTCGAGGATACGTTTTGCCATGACGATGTTCCACGTTGGTACACCCGCCAAGCTGGTGACATTTTCTTTAATGGTGAGCTGTGCGATCTGTTCTATCTTTTCTTCGAAATTAGGATTTAGCGTAACTTCCAAGTTCGGGGTACGCAGAAATTCGGCCCAGAAAGGCAGGTTGCGTATCAGGATAGATGAAAGGTCTCCATAATAAGAGTCGGGGCTGAAGTTGTTGATCTGTGAAGAGCCTCCAATGACCACCGACTTGCCCGTAAAAACCTTATTGTTAGGTCTGTTGTGGCAATAGATAGTAAGCATATCCTTCCCTCCTTGGTAGTGGCATTCTTCCAAGGCTTCAATACTGACAGGGATGAATTTGCTGCGGTCTGAAGTTGTTCCGGACGACTTGGCAAACCATTTGATGTCTGAAGGCCATAGCAAATTTTGCTCTCCTTTAATCATACGGTCAACGTATCCTTTGATGTCGTCGTAGTCACTTATGGGAACGCGGTTTTTATATTCTTCGGGTGTAAAAATACTTTTGTAGTCGTATTTTTTGCCCCACTCAGTTGCTTCTGCAGCAGAAATTAAGTTTTGGAACCATTCTTCTTGTACGTCATGCGGATATTTGATAAAGAGTTCAATCTGATGAATTCTCTTTTGCATTATCCAAGTAAAGATCGAATTGAGTATGGCCATAACTTAATTGTAATACTGCTTTAAATTAAAGTTTTTTCCTACGTAATACAAAATTCTGACCCAAGTAAAATTTACGGGCCATTTCATTTTCTGCGATCTCTTCGGGACTACCGGTGAGCATAATTTTACCTTCTGTAAGAAGGTATGCTCTGTCGGTAATGGATAAGGTTTCTTGCACGTTGTGATCTGTGATAAGCACACCGATATTTTTGGCTTTCAGCTTAGAAACGATAGACTGTATTTCTTCTACGGCGATAGGGTCAACGCCGGCGAAAGGTTCGTCCAGAAGGATAAACTTAGGATTGGCGGCAAGGGCTCTGGCGATTTCCGTACGACGGCGTTCTCCCCCGGAAAGAAGGTCACCCCGATTTTTTCTTACTCTATGGAGGCTGAATTCCGTCAGTAACTCCTCCAGCTTTGCCATACGCTCTTCCTTGTTGGGATAATGTATTTCCAGAACAGCTAAAATATTGTTCTCCACCGATAGCTTGCGGAACACCGATGCTTCTTGTGCTAGATAGCCTATACCTTTCTGAGCACGTTTGAACATGGCGTCTTTGGTAATTTCCTCGTCATTGAGATATACGTGCCCCGAGTTAGGCTTTATCAGGCCTACAATCATATAGAACGAGGTGGTCTTACCGGCACCATTGGGGCCCAGCAGCCCAACAATTTCTCCCTGTTCGACATGAAACGACACGTCGTTCACAACAGTACGTTGCTTATATATCTTGACGAGATTTTCTGCTCTAAGTATCATGAACTAATATTTCCGCTAAATGCAAATATATCTAATATCGTATAGCTTTAATATTTAATTGTAAATTCTTTTTACCTCTCCAGTTGTTTTCTTCTATGGTATAGCAGATGTCGAAAGGTTTTTGCATCGCTATATGGTCGAAATGTTCGGCCAGTCCAAAAGCGATACAGTCAAAACTTGGAGAGTTATGCTGTGTAATACAGAGTTTAAGATGATTGTTGCCTACGACGTATGGTGTGCCCAACACACGGACATTGGTAGTCATGAAGATAGGGCTTCATTCTGAGGGCCGAAAGGTTCGAACTGTTTGAGAATGCGGAACAGTTTGGCATCAATGTCTTGAAGCTGTATTTCAAGATCAATGCTTACTTCCTGTTGTAGCATTTCGGGTTTAATGGTGCGTTGCACCACAGCCTCAAAGCGCTCTTGAAAGAGGGTTATATTTTCCTCCCGCATGGTAAGCCCTGCGGCATACTTGTGACCACCGAACTGTTCGAGGAGATCGCTGCATTCGCTCAAAGCCTCATATAAGTCAAAACCCAGTACCGAGCGGGCAGATCCAGCAATATGTCCGTTTGTCCTTGTCAGGATTACGGTAGGCCGATAGTATTTTTCCGTAAGACGGGATGCTACGATACCTATAACGCCCTTATGCCAGTCGGCCTTATAAAGCACCGTCGATTTGCGGGAAAGGTTCTGATGGGAGGATTCTATAATCTGCAAGGCCTCCTTCGTGATGGTAAGATCAAGATCTTTACGTTGGTTGTTCTGATCGTCTACGGC
>NZ_JXAC01000104.1 GCF_000814685.1 Sphingobacterium sp. T2 | reverse complement strand
TTCTACTTATTCTGAGGGATCCACAAATGCCTTAGCATCATTTTTGGCATGGCAAAAGGGGCTGTTCGGTGATAAGCTAAAGGTGGAAGAGTTAGCCAATTTGGTGGCTCAAAAACCGTTCAATTACAATCTTAGAATACAGTATATTGAAGTATTAATAGCTCAGAGAAATTATCAAGAAGCTTTGAAAAATATCAACGAGGTATATCGAAATTTGCAGGCCACCCAAATACAACGCCCAGAGTTTGAGTTATTATATGTAGAGGTATATGCTGCTTTAGGGGATAAGCAAACGTATAGAAGTATGAAGGATAAATTATTGATTAATGGTGGAGATCCCGGCAAACTAGACCTTCATAATAATCTGAAATTAGTCAGTATTCTGATAGATAATGGAGATATAACGCAAGCAAGATCATTCTTTAAAAAGCTGAAAAGAAGATACATCTATATTAAACCAATCACTTTATAAAGCTATTCAAGCTAAATTCAGTTTAGTGGCAGCTAACGAAAGGGATGCTTTGAAGTTTGTAGAAGAAGCAATAAAACTAAACCCTTACAATGTCGAATTGCCTAAAGTGCTGTCGAAATTTAAAGGTAATTACTCACGGGTTAAAGAACTTAAGCAACGTCTGAAAACCATTTAATATTTAAAATATGCATACGTATGAGCTTATCTCTATAGGACTGTATATGCTGTTGATGATTCTAATAGGAATATATTCTTATACGAAAATCTACAAGCAATTCTGAAGAATTTTTGATTGGAGGGCGGAAAATGGGGGCCGCAGTAACAGCTTTGTCGGCGGGAGCCGCCGATATGAGTGGTTGGTTGTTAATGGGACTCCCAGGGGCCCTGTATACTACCGGTATATCTGCTTCTTGGATTGCAATTGGCCTTACCATCGGAGCTTTTTTGAATTATGTAATTGTGGCTCCCCGTCTTAGGCCTATACTGCCATAGCAAATAATTCGATAACTATTCCTGTGTTTTTGGAGAATAGATTTAAAGATAAAACGCAGTCTTTAAAGTTGATTTCTTCCATGTTAATACTGGTATTTTTTACATTATACACAGCGGCGGGTATGGTTTCTGGAGGACGTTTGTTTGAGTCTGCTTTCGGAATGGATTATTATACTGGTTTATTTTGCACAACCTTTGTTGTTGTGCTATATACTTTTTTAGGAGGATTTTTGGCTGTTAGTTTGACTGACTTTGTACAAGGAACCATAATGGTGATAGCTTTGGTCATCTTGCCTATAGTAATTATCGCGCAGGTAGGTGGGACGTCCCATGCTTTTGCGACTATTGAAGCAAAAGGACCTAATTATCTAGATCTTTTCAAAGGGACTACAACCATTTCCATTTTATCTCTTATGGCTTGGGGTTTAGGATATTTTGGACAGCCTCATATTTTAGTTCGCTTTATGGCTATCGAGCATATTCGTGATATACCGAAGGCACGAAGAATAGGAATCACATGGATGATTTTCACGGTGGGGGGAGCAATGCTCGTGGGGCTATTAGGAATAGCTTATCTTAAAGAGTTTGACCCAATCGCAATGGCCAAATTCGATGCCGATCAATCTGTAGCAGAGACAATATTTATTCATCTATCTAGGGTATTATTTCACCCCTTCATTGGGGGATTCTTTTGTCTGCTATTTTAGCAGCTGTAATGAGTACAATTTCATCTCAGTTGTTGGTAACTTCCAGTTCGATGACGGAAGATATTTTCAAGAATTTCTTTCCCAAATATGCGACGACTCGCAATATGCTTCTTATGAGTAGGGCTTCTGTACTTATTGTTGCAGCAATCGCTCTTTTATTATCTTTAAATCCAAAAGATAGTATCTTGAATTTGGTGGGAAATGCTTGGGCTGGTTTTGGATCTGCATTTGGACCTTTAATTATATTGTCATTACTGTGGAAACGAACCACTGCTTTTGCCGGGTTATTAGGAATGATTGTCGGTGGCACAGTAGTTTTACTTTGGGTCTACCTACCACATGGCTTTAAAGAAGTATATGAAATGATTCCCGGTTTTCTTTCAAGTTTTATGACAATTGTAATAGTGTCATTATTTTCCAATTCCGTAAATCCTACGATTGAAGCTGAATTTGAAAAAATGAAAAAGGATATCAAAGAATAATAAATCAGAGAAGAACAATTAAGGGCGATGAAGCCGTTAATTGTTCTTATATATTACCGCACGTTGAATCCAAATGTTATGTCCTGTAGATTGGGGATGTCTTTGGGAGGAAACGATTAAGGTGAGCTTGTGTTTGCCAGGTTGAAGATTCATGTCGTGGAAAATATGAGCTCTGTTGACATCATATTTTCCGGCCTCTTCGCGAAAATACACATCAATAGTTTTGACAAATTTATCATCTATGTAGATGTCTGCTTTCCCACCCGACGTGTTCCAACTACCTAACAGTGATATGCCTGAGCCTTCAAATTCCAGTTCTAGCCTGTCATTGGGAGAAGTAGCTATCATATAGAGGTCGTTGTCTCCATTACCATACACGAACTCTTTCCATTGTCCTTTAAGAGTCCACTTGTCTCTGTCTTTCATTTCGACCTGATAGCTCATCACTTTGTTTGGATAGGCCTGTTCGTATTTACCTTTGAATTTTGGAGTTTTGAATTCGGATGCGTATTTTATCTTCTTGTACTTTACCTCCATTGGCAAGGATATTTCTCTCGATCAAGGTTAGAGTTTGCTTTACAGCCTTATTGTATGTATAGTTGGTATGTAGAAAGTTTTTGTCTGCTATGTGTGGGAGGTGAGACTTTGAATTTTGTTGGAATATTATCCAATCCAAGTATTATTCCTAGCACGGCAGCGGCATTTGCGGCATTACAGTCTGTGTCTTGGCCACATCGCACGGCAATTTCCATGGTTTTTTCCAAATCATTATTTCCGTATAATAATGCTATAGCTATGTAGGCACCATTGAGCTTAGCATCTATGTTAAACTCATGAAAGGGAATACATATATCGTTTGCAGCCCATTTATCTTGGATAAGTTGCCATGTTTTTTTCCAGTCATGCGGATGCTTGTCGTAGCTTTTCAATACGTCCTGAATACATTGCGCATAGGTGCTTTTAGAAGGGATGGCTTTTAGAGCTGCTCTTACGATTTTTTTTGTATCATTTTCATAGTAGGCAATAGAATGCATGGCTGATACGAACATACCACCGTACAAGCCGTCACCGTAGGCCATGATTCGTCCCACGCTATCACACATGTTAATGGCTGATTGCGTAAGTCCGGGATGTATGAAACCTATAAAGTCAGATTCTATCTGGAAGTCTATGTCATCCGAATGCATACTATATTGGGGAGCTCCCGAAAGAGGAGGCATTATGCCATCGAAGATATTTTTTCGTGCTTGCAGGTTAGCATGGCATAGGGGGAAGCTTGCATAAGCGAAGTCATACGCCAACTGCTTGACCGTTGCATTATTGTTGTACTTTTCTATAGTTTCCATAAAGCTGAGCTGTCCGTACAAGTCATCTTCGAGAAGGGCTTTTTCGATGAGTTCAGGATACCAATTTATAGGTTTGTCGTACGTTCTGCCCAAAGCTTTGAATTCCATTTCGCGACCATACATGACGCCGATCATCTTGGCAGCCCAGGCTCCCTCAACTTTATTTTTCAGTTCAGCTTTAGTGAAATCTTTATATTGTGCATATACTACTGAACCGGTGAACAGGGATATTACTAAGAGTAAGTTTCTCATCATAAAAAAGTTCAAATTGGTTATTAAATATTTTTATAAATATATAAAAATAACTTAAAATTATTTACTATAAATCTTTTGGGTTCGAACTCTATTATTATAGTTATCTTTGCAATAATGGGAACAGCACTAGACAATGGTATAAAACCATATAATCACTATGGAGCCTATTTGCGGGATAAGTATCAGGGGCAAAGGGTTTTTAAAGTTATTGTGGACGGTAATTTTACTTGTCCGAACCGTGATGGAAGCAAAGGTTACGGAGGTTGCACATACTGCAATGTTGATTCTTTTACGCCGGATACGGCACGGAAAGTGCCTTCTATTCGTGAGCAGGTGGAAAACGGCATTGCGCGAGCTCGTAACAGCTATGGTGCTGAAAAATTCATTATCTATTTTCAACCTAACACTAATACGTATGCTCCTACGCACCTGTTGAAGATGATGTATGATGAGGCGTTGAGCATAGACCCTGAAAATACGTTAGGATTGGCAGTTGGTACCAGACCGGATTGTTTGGATTTCGAGAAAATAGCTTTACTGGAGTCTTATACAGACCGTTATGATGTGGATTTGGAAATGGGTATGGAGTCCATTTATAATGATACATTGGAGCGTATCAATAGAGGCTGTTCGCATGACGAATTTTTGGCCACTATGGAAATGCTGAAGGATACTAAGCTGGATCTGTGTGTGCATACAATATTCGGATTTCCATGGGAGACGGAAGAGATGATGTTGCGTTATGCAGATGAAATAAACCGTCATCCGCAGATTAAGTTCGTGAAATTACATCATCTTCATATCGTCGAGGGATCGATCATGGGGGTAAAGTACAAGAGGGAGCCGTTTAAGCTTTTTACATTGGAAGAATATACGGAGTTTTTATCCAAACTTATTCCTAAGTTGAGACCGGATATCATTATCCAAAGACTTTTTGGTATAGCAGATCAGGATTTGCTCATTGCACCGAACTGGGGGGTAAAGAAGTCTGCGATACAAACCTATATTGATAAAGGATTGGAAGCTCGGGGTGTGCAGCAGGGAAGTGAGTATAGAGGTTAAGATACTGAAAAAGCGGTCAAAAAAGACCGCTTTTTTATTTTTCAAGGATAGATTTCAAATTTGCTGGAGAGTATGTTGATAGTAATTTTAAAGTTTTTGTTATCTCCTTCTGCTGGAATCAAACCCAAAAATAACCCCGTCCTCTACTTCTTTATAAATAAGAATCGACATCCTTTCGTCTTCTTTAATAATTATTTCATTG
>NZ_JXAC01000103.1 GCF_000814685.1 Sphingobacterium sp. T2 | reverse complement strand
GTCACGCCTGCTGCGGGATTTGTAACTATTCCACATTCTTTTGTGATAGGTGCTGTAGCGGCGTGATAAGCTACCAAGCCTCATCACCACACCTATACATACTCCCATGGCCGAAGGTTGATACCTCTTGCCGCATCAAAGAAGATATATGTAAGCGCTGCAGCTCCCGACGCAGTGGATGTCGTCGCCAACGCTGTTGCTGCCAGCTGTGACGCTCCAAACGCCGACCCGGCGTTGAATCCGTACCAGCCGAACCATAGCAATCCTGTTCCTAATAATACATACGTGATGCGGGCCGGCGTATGCTCGTGAAACTGCTTCCCTTGCTTCATATATATCGCTGCAGCAAGAGCCGTCAAGCCGGCCGACATATGCACTACCGTACCGCCGGCAAAGTCCAAGACCCCTAATTTGCATAGCAGGCCGTCAGGATGCCATGTAGCATGCGCCAAAGGAGCGTAAATAAAAACAAAAAACAAGCAAACAAACAACACATATGAAGTGAATTTGATACGCTCCGCCACAGCTCCCGTAATCAAAGCCGGCGTGATGATAGCAAATTTCAACTGATACATTGCAAACAAGGTAAAAGGTATAGTCGGCGCGCCAGCCCATGGCTCACCGTCAATCACTCCTTTGAACATAAAGTATGTGGTAGGATTTCCGATGACACCACCTATGGAGTCGCCGAACACCAAAGAAAAACCAAACACAACCCATAATACTGCTACCACCGCCATACAGATAAAGCTCTGCAACATCGTCGAGATGACATTCTTCTTCTTCACCATCCCACCGTAGAAGTACGCTAATCCTGGCGTCATAATCAAAACTAATGCCGCCGCAGTCAAAATCCATGCAATATCTGCCCCATTATAATCATAATCTTTAGTATGATTCGGAACAGAAGGATTAAAAAGAGATAAAATCACCAAAATAAACACCACAATCAGTGGAGCAAACGATTTTTGTTGTGCTTTTTGCATATTTTTTATAGTTAATTTTCAATTTTGACTCAAAATAAAAACTAATTTACCATAAAAACAAGCAAAAAATTTAATTTTCATCAATTTTATACAAGATAATATGTAAAAATATCAATAAAACACCCAAAAAACAATAAACCAAACAAACAAAAAGACCAAAAACAACAACAAAAACAACCCAAAACCTCTTTGCAACAAATAAATTTTAGCCTTTACACAATAAATTCTATCTTTAATTCATGAATGAGCTATTCAAAATTTATAAAGTAGACCATTTTGAGGCTGAAAAGATAGACCAAAGTCCAAATAACCCACATCAGCATGATTTCGAAGAGTTGATTATCGGAATCAAGGGACAACTTATGCACTTTATAGACTTTGAAACCCAAACTATCAATGCTCCTTTTATTTCTTTTGTTTCGAAAGGGAAAATCCATAGAGCCAGCCCCAAAAAGGTTGAAGGCGAATGTGACTTTTGGGTAATACGCTTCAAGACAGAGTTTATTCCGGAAATCACATTTCAGCTATACAATTACTATCATGCCCAGGCTAATTTTAGGCTGACCACCTCCTACGCTATACAAAGGCTAGACACACTTTGTCGCCTCATATACGAGGAATATGTTCGGCAGAATAGCGAACTGGCAATCATTAAGGATCTACTGACAGCACTGCTCACCGTAATAGAAAGCGAAAGAAAAAAAGGTTAGCACCACGACAGTAAATCTCACTAACAATCAGAATACAACCTTCAAAAATTTCCTGACTATACTAGAGGAAAATTTCCGTCGTCCTGAAGGCGTTGCCTTCTATGCCGAAAAACTCTTCATGAGTCCCAAGTCGCTGAACACGCTCACCCAAAACATATTGCATCAGTCCGTATCCGAGCTCATCGAAACGAGAAAACTTATAGAAGCCAAAAGACTGCTCCTGTCTACAGACAAAAGCATAGCAGAAATAGGATTTGAATTGGGATATAGCGACAAGGCTTACTTCACTAACGTATTCAAAAAGAAATCAGGACAGACTCCTTCCGAATTTAGAGAAGAGATGAAAAATATGCTTTCCTAAATTCACAACTTTTCGTCCGAAAATTTATACCATCCCTCCATCCTTTTTGCCGATCTTTGAATCTGAAGATAATAAGTTTATGAACAGAAAAGATTTTCTGGCCGCTGCCGCCGCTCTTCCTTTGACAGGTGCGGCACACAAGCTGAGCCAACTGCATAAATTCTCTAAAGAACTGGACAACAGCCCCAAGATGCCTGTCCTTTTCTTAGGACATGGTAGTCCTATGAATGCCATCGAGGAAAACGAGTTTGTACAGGGATTCCGAAAGGTGGGAGCACAGATAGAAAAACCCAAAGCGATACTGGTGGTATCGGCCCACTGGGAAACACGTGGCACTTTTGTCACCGCCATGGACAACCCGCCAACCATCCACGACTTCGGTGGTTTCCCTCGCGAGCTTTTCGAGGTGCAGTACCCTGCTCCCGGCAGCCCCGAGCTGGCACAATATACCAAAGAAATAATAACTTCCGCCGAAGTGCATCTTGACGACAAGTGGGGACTGGATCACGGTTCCTGGTCCGTCATCAAACACCTTTATCCTGACGCAGACGTACCCGTGATACAGATGAGTATAGACTACACACAGCCCCCTGCCTACCATTATGCATTGGCCAAAGAGCTTGCCATATTACGCAACAAAGGTGTGCTCATCGTAGGCAGCGGAAACATCGTACACAACCTGCGTATGGTGGCATGGCAGCACCTCAACACGACGGGATATGCCTACGACTGGGCTCAGTACGCAGATGAGAAGATGAAAGAGTATATACGTGAAGGTAACCATCAGCCTTTGATAGAATACTATAAACAAGGTAAAGAGTTTCAGCTGGCGGTGCCAACTCCCGAACATTTCATTCCTATGCTGTATGCACTAAGCTTGCAAGAAAAAAATGAAACATATAGAAATCTTTAATGACGCGGCCGTAGGAGGCTCGCTGACGATGACCTCATTTAAAATAGGATAGTCTCATCCCTACTTTTGTTGGAGAATGAAACAGGGGGCACCACCATCGACCTCCTGTTTTTTCTTACTATTCCTCTTGCAAATGTCTAACATTTCCTCTCAACACTCTGCTTACAACGATGTATTGCTATGAACATCTACCAAGGATATCGTCGTAGTACTACAGTTTTAGAATGCAATTAAAAAAAAATTATATTTATACTGAACAAACCATTATTGCCTTGAAAAACATTTTTTCTTCATCGTCGGAGCAATACGCCAAATATAGGCCGGACTATCCGCAAGCCTTATTTGACTTTATTTATCCTTTGCTATCCAACAAGGAGTGCGCTTGGGATTGTGGTACCGGCAATGGTCAGCTGGCCATAGAGCTAGCCAAAGAGTTTAGAAAGGTAAAAGCCACAGACATCAGTGAGGAGCAGCTTCAACATGCGTTTACGGCTGACAATGTGGAATATTCGGTTCAAGCAGCAGAAAGCACCTGCTTCGAAGACAACAGCTTCGACCTGATCACGGTAGCCCAAGCTGTACATTGGTTCGAAATCGACAAATTCAACGAGGAGGTGAAACGCGTGGGAAAACCTAACAGTCTTATCGCCCTCATAGGCTATGAGTTGTGTTCCATAAGTCCCGAAATTGATAAAATCATACGCTACTTTTACGAAGATATTATAGGAAAATATTGGGACCCCGAAAGAAAACATCTGCAAAGTCAATATCAGTATATCCCTTTCCCGTTTAAGGAACTGGAAACACCATCCTTAAATAATATTAAGCTATGGAGGTACGACCATCTTGTAGGCTACCTCAACACTTGGTCGGCAGTAAAGCACTTTGTTAACAAAAACAATTATAACCCCATAAGCGAAATAGAAAAAGACCTACGGCAAGCCTGGGGCAACATCGAATTGCGGAGGGTAATCTTCCCTATCATCTTTCGTGTAGGACGTGTGAAATAGAGCTCCTCATTGACAACATTGAAGATTTTTATTATTTTTGTGTAACATACTGTTACCGGGGTCGACTGGAATTGACAGGATAGTAATGGTTATGTAAGCATGTAGTGCGTTGATAGTTAAGCACTTTAATCTCACTATCAGAACAATAACTGGCGAAGAAAACTACGCCTTAGCTGCTTAATTTAGAATTAAGTTCAGCTTTTGTCTCGTTAGGCCTTGCTCTATCGCCTAACATCAGAGGCATCGACTTATAGAGCTGGTCACTGTGACGTTGCTAAGCAGTGATGAGATTCAGCAACTAAGGAGAACGGTATAGGTAGGCTTCTCACCTTCCCTCTCCCGACAAACTAAGAGAAGCTAAACATGTAGAAAGCATAAATCATTCTATGTTTGGACGAGGGTTCGAATCCCTCCGACTCCACAAATAAAAGACATACTCCTTGAGTATGTCTTTTTGCTTTTAAGAGATTCCCTCATCGTGTATTAGCTATCTCATGGCACATCATGCGCATGGACTTTATCCCCTCATTATCCACCCTCTCTAACATATAATTACGATTTTGAAGAGGTTTGAATGTTCCTTCCTTTTTTTAATGGGGTATGAGTTCTTATATAAAACAACACATAGAGAGTATTATAAACATATTTGACTCCTACTGAGAGAAGGAAAAGACATTTATGGTAAGATTGGTGAAGCAGACACGGTACTTTCTAGGATAGTAATTCACCCTGTAAAAATCGTAGTCGTTAGATACCTCCAAAATTCTATCTCGCTTCCCAAATAAAATGTCAAAAATCATAAAGAATTGTTTTGCCATTTTAGATTGACGACGTAAAAAATATCTTAGAGGCTTCACCCTATTAAGTCGTCAACTATTTGAATAAATCGCGAATATTTTTCACTACAAGGTTTTCTAATTTGGACACAATTGGGGTTACTTGATCTACGTTATTTTCCCAATGCATAGCTTCGTTATAAACTATCGAAAGAAGGAATTAAAATTCAGGTACATTTACTCCTTACTTTCTGCATAACTAAGTTTTTCAATCGTTCTGCAACATTTATCTGATAAAAAATCGCTCCTTTCTTTTTCTGATGGCAATAAGTCATTAATACGTTCCTCAATTTTGATTCTGTCCCGCCACATACAGCGTACAAAAATATTTATTTTAAATTTTTCCTTTAAATTACTAAACAATCCCATTTCTGCATTTCTCTAAGTTTTACATTATCAACAATTTTAGCATAGACTTGAGTTGTTCGAATGTTTGTATGACCCAACAACTTGCTTACTACTTCCATTGGTATTCCTAACGAGATCGAAGTTGTTGCAAATGTATGTCTTGCAACATGGAATGTAATATTTTTTGTTATTCCTACTTCTTTAGCTATTTGCTTTAAGACTCTATTAGTTACTTTATTACAATAAATTTTAAATATCCTGTCTCCTTTAGAGTTTTTGGGGAGAAAAGATTTAGATTTCTGCGTCAAAGGGATACTTACCGTATAATTTGTCTTATGCATTTTAATGACCAAGTAATCGCCTTGCAGGTTATTTAAAGACAATGCCTTAATATCCGAATATCGTAAGCCAGTATGACACGCAAATAGGAAATATTGAAGCACCTCCATTTTGATGTTTGCATATCTGCATTCTTGATAATATTTATTGAGCCTGTTTAATTCTTCTAAACTTAAAAAATCTCTTTTCCCATCAACTTTTTTGATATTGACATATTGAAAAGGATTCGTTTTTATATAACCGAAGCGCATTGCTATATTAACGAATGTTCTCAAAACCCTTAAACTTTTACTTGCCGTGTTTTCGTTGTTTTTCAGCACATTAAGCATATAAGAATGATAGTCGGTTATAAACTTTTCATTAATGTCCGAGAACAATAAAGGATTTTTAAACCTTTGTATTTTGGACAATTGAGATTTGTAACTATACCAAGTTTCTCGCCTTAAATCTGCTTTATGTTCTTTAAGGTATGAAAAAATAAAACCCGCAAAATCTGCTTCGTGGATGTAATCGTAACCCAATAACCGCTCTTTGAATTGAGGTAACGATAAAGGTGGCTCATCAATTTAAAAAATTGTTCACGAGAATTCTGACAGCCTTCTTATCCATGGCATCTAAAATCAGATTGTGCTTTTCAGAAGTATTGTTTCCCTTTTTTACTCTTTGCTGTCTTACCGACCAATCCCTTTTGGGAATTGCAATGGAAGTTGCCAATTCTATTTTTCGCCCTTTTAAGAATGCTCTCAAGTACACTGGGTATAAGCCCTCGCTATTTTTTACATTTTTCAATACAAACTTGTAATTAATCTGAATGCTCATAACTGTAGTGAAGTATTTGTGAATGTGAAATTTTAATGAAAAAATGTAATTAACAAACAAAAAAGATAAAACAACATCAATATTTTGCTACTTATATAGAAGAGTCAGGAAAACCATATAATCTATTAGTTAATCAAAATAAAAGTTTCGTTGGTAGTTATGTATTGGGTAAAGGTTTTATACTGTCTCCAGAAGAAGCTCAAAATTTGATAGAAAAAGATCCGAGAAACAAAGAAGTGCTCTTCCCGTATTTAAATGGAGATGACCTTAACAATAGTCCTACACAGTCGCCCTCAAGGTGTAGTTATTTAATTTTTTTGACTACTGGACCCGGAAAGAAAAAATCGCCATGTAAACCTATTCCAGATTGTTTTAAATTAGTTGAGGAGAAAGATAAGCCTGAAAGAAAATGAAGGTTGATGAGCAAAAAATTCATTG
>NZ_JXAC01000102.1 GCF_000814685.1 Sphingobacterium sp. T2 | reverse complement strand
CAACAATAATTTAGTAGTTTACAATACAACTTCACCGTTAACGAAAGAAAAATTAGTAACCTAACGTACAATTCCCAAACAATTAGGTGGGGATGGTTCAATGATGTGTGGGTCCCACTGTTTATAGTGGATGTACATCCTTGGAAACTGTTGAAGAACTTTTTGTTTTCGTTTGATTTGATATTCAGGTATCTTCGTCATCTGGGATATAAGGTACGTTATGTGCGTAACATCACCGATGCAGGACACTTAGAGGGAGATAATGATGAGGGCGACGACAAATTTGCCAAAAAGGCAAAAGTGGACATCGAATGGMGAAGGTTGGAAGGCTATGGAGATCGTGCAGAAGTACACCATAGGATTCCATGATGTGTTGCGCCTTTTCAATACCTTACCACCAAGTATAGAGCCTACTGCTACGGGACACATCATCGAACAGATAGAGATGGTGAAGCAGATCATTGCCAACGGCTATGCCTATGAGGTAAACGGTACCGTGTATTTTGATGTAGAGAAATACACTAAAGAGCACAACTATACTATTCTTACCAATCGCAATCTGGAAGAACTCCTCAACAATACACGTGAGCTTGGCGGGCAGGATGAGAAGAGAGGACGACTGGATTTTGCGTTGTGGATCAAGGCTAAGCCGGAGCATATCATGCGTTGGCCTTCACCATGGAGTGTAGGTTTTCCGGGGTGGCATATTGAATGTTCGGCGATGAGTCGTAAATATTTAGGTGACCAGTTTGATATTCATGGCGGTGGTATGGACCTTGCCGCCACACATCATACTAATGAGATCGCTCAGTCGCAAGCATGTAACCACACTACGCCGGCCAAATACTGGATGCATACTAATATGCTTACCGTAAATGGGGCCCGTATGTCTAAGTCCGCCGGAAATGGCTTCCTGCCAAGAGAGCTTTTCACCGGAGATCATCCTCTGCTGAAGAAAGGTTACTCACCGATGGCTGTACGCTTTTTCATGCTGCAGGCCCATTACAGAAGCACGTTAGACTTCTCCAACGAGGCGTTGGATGCCGCTGAGAAGGGTTACAGACGACTGATGAATGCTATAGCTTTGCTGGATAAGATAGTGCCTGCAAAACAGTCTAACATAGATATAAATCTTGAAGAGCTCAGAACACGCTGCTATGCCGCCATGGATGATTGATTTTAACTCTCCTGTACTGATTGCGGAACTGTTTGAAGTGGTACGATTAATCAATTCCATTTATGATGGTAAACAGCAGGCTGATGAAAATACATTGAACAGCATTAAACAGTTGATGAATGATTTCGTGTTCGATATTCTTGGGTTGCGTGACGACCAGTTAGGGGCGGATAGCGAAAGTGTGGAAAAACTCATGGACTTAATTATCAAACTGCGAAACGAAGCAAAACAAAATAAAGATTACGCCACTTCAGATAGAATACGTAACGAGCTGGCGGCAATAGGAATTCAGTTAAAGGATAGCAAAGAAGGGACGATTTGGAATAAGATTTGATTAGAAGATAGCAAACGGAATTAAATGGAGTATTCAACTATTCTAAAACATGTATCTCTTGCTTGCGGCTTGTTGGTTTCACAAGTCACTTTCGCACAGCTACCTGAAAAGGTTGGGGGGCTTATCATGGCCGACCGTGCTGCAGCAACCCTATCTAAAACACAATCGCCACATGCAGCATTGCTATCTATTATAGATAAAACGTCGACATTCTATGTCCCTTCAGCGGTAAATGCATATAATTATCTTAACAACCGCCCGAACTTGGCAGATGTGATGACTTGGGAGCCTAATTTCGCCATAGTCTCCAAAAGTCTGGATTTCGGAGTAACTTCGGGAAGCATGCAGTTCCAGAAGGTGGGGGCTGTCAAACGTAATGGTCAGTACCTTATCGTCTGGAAAAGAGGCAAAAAAGGAGAATGGAAAGTGGACTTGCGTGCAGAAGTAGAAAACTATGGAAAACATAAGCCTAAGGAACTGTATTTCCACGAACCTGACAACTCAAATTATCTGAAGCATCGTTCGGAAGCAAGGCTTAAACAGCGTGAGGATATTGTCATGTCTACGGACAAGCTCATGGGTACGGTGACAAAGTCTGATACCGAAGCTGCTTATCGCGAATTCCTCGCCGATGAGGTGCGATTCTACTACCCTTGGCAAGCCGAAATCGAAGGAAAAAACAATGTGTTGAACTTTATCAAAAAGCAACGCATAGATATCGTTACCGAGCCTGTAACCGTAGGGAGAGCCTACAGTGGCGAATTTGCTTATTCTCAAGGAATGGCAACGGTTTACACTAAGGATAAAGCCTTAAAATTTAATTATATCCGCATCTGGGAATTGAAAGAAGATTATCAATGGCGTATTATCTTAGAAATGCTGTTTGAAAGATAAGATATCACGTCGACCAATAGCATAAAAAAGGGCTTGAAATTTTCAAAGCCCTTTTTCGTTGTATAGGAGTTACAGTTTGAGTATTAATTGTCTTTCATCGGTTTTGTCCAGATCTTCAGCTCATCACAGGATAGGAAGTCAGGATTGATATCGATATAGGTGGTTTCCCTACGACTTTCAAACCATTTGTTCAACGTTCTGTTGACTTTATCTTGGCGTGCCGCCTCTTTAATTTTGGCGAAATCCTGTTCCAAGCTAGCCTTATGAGGAGGAATTCTAGAGCGTAGGTAATAGATACGGTAGGATTGTTCACCTAATCTTTTGTCTGTGTATAGCACAGGCTCAGAGATCTCTCCTTCTTTTAGTTTGTCTATGGCATTGAAGACAGCAACATCGTCGAGCTGATCCATAGGTATCAGCGTTGAACGATCTTCGTTGGTTACAATCCCGCCATTGTATTTTGTGTTTTGGTCATCCGAATAGATGGATGCTGCCTGATTGAAGGTAAGTTTCTTTGTCTTAATAAGGTTAGCAATACTGTCTATTTTGGCCTTTGCTCTGTTCAACGACTCGTATGTAGGTTGTTTTTTGATCAATACATGTCGAACATTGACTTCTTCACCACGTCTCTCTAAGACCTGTAAGAAGTGAAATCCGAACTGTGTTTCAAAGACAGGAGATATTTCTCCTTTTTTCAGGCGGAAAGCCTGTGCGGAGAATTCTTTCACCCATGTTTCACGTGTTCCGAAACCTAGTTCACCTCCATGTGGTGATGATCCCGGATCTTCAGAATACAGACGGGCTATAGTGCCGAAGTCGGATCCGTTGAGTACCTGCTGGCGATAAGTTTCGGCTCTTTTTCTAAACTGTTCTTTCTCCTCTTTAGTCAATACAGGGTTGATGACAAGCTGTGCATACTCAATTTCGGTATTGAAGTAAGGAAGACTGTCCGGATTTAGACTGTTGAAATAGCGTTTCACCTCTTCCGGTGTTACGTCCACTTTTGAGATGATCTGCTGTTGCATCTTATTGCCTCGCATCTGTTCGGCCACCATAGGACGCATCTCCTCCTTGTGCTGAAGAATAGAACGGTTGAGGAACTCTTCCAGACGTTCCTTACCTCCTGCACGTTGTATCATGGTGCGGATACGGTAGTTCAGCTGGTCGTCTATCTCACTTTCCGAAACTTCTATGGAGTCTATGGCTGCCTGTTGTGCTAAAAGCTTCTGTGTCAATAACTGTTGAAGGATATAACACTTCACTTTGTCGTCAGGCTTGTTGCCATAAGCAAGATACTGGGTGTATTCTATTTCTAAGTCAGACTGTAAAATATGCGCATTGCCTACAGTAGCAATGACGCGATCCACCAACTTCTCCTGTGCCGATAATGTATTAAGGTATGCAGTAAGAATAAACAGTATTCCTAAAAATTTTTTCATCAACTTATCTGTCAAATTTATGGTACAAAAATAATCAGAATAATTCATAAAAGCATTATTTTTCAACGAATAATGCAGTCAGATAATTTTTGCGGTATGAATGTTGTACGCATTCACCAGCTAATATAATGTTTTGCTTTAACCTAATTAGGCATTTAACGATTTTTAACGAGTTTATGAAAACCATAGCCAATTTTTTCGTATTGTTATCCCTAATGTTAGGGGGATCACCTTATGCTACCTATGCGCAGCATACCAAAATGTATGTAGGAACCTATACGTCTAATAGCGATAGCAAAGGCGTTTATATTTTCGATTTCGATGAAAAGACGGGACAAGCCATTCTGTCTTCTACCATAGTGATGAGTAATCCTTCCTTTCTGGCAAGGAAGGGTAACATTCTTTACGCGGTTAATGAGGATACACAAGGTCAGCTAAGTGCCTATGATTTGGAAAAAGGAATTTTGCTAAACCAATATAGTACAGAAGGTATGCATCCCTGTCATGTGGCTTTAAGTCCGGTCATTCCGGTTGCTGTCGTTTCCAACTATTCCAGCGGTTCTTTGTGTCTTTATTCATTGAATGAAGATGGAAGTATAGCACACATGGATGACTTCCTTCAGTTTAAAGGCTCCGGACCGGACAAGAAAAGACAAGAAGGCCCACATATCCACTCTGCCTTTTTCACAAAGGATGGAAGTGAAGTATATGTGTCGGACTTGGGGACGGACAAGATTTATGTGTTTTCGATAGAACAGAGAGATGGAAAATATAAGTTTGTCAAAAGGCATGAAATACCGACTAAGGCCGGTGGAGGGCCTCGTCATCTGGCCTTTTCCAAAGACCAGCAAACTTTTTATAGCATCTTGGAATTGACAGGGGAGGTGCAGGTCTTCCGAAAATCTGCAAACGAATGGAAGTCTGTTCAGATTCTGCCCTTGTATAGTCCAGGCTTTGATGGAGAGCATGGCGGTGCTGACATCAAAATAACTGAAGACGGTAGCTATGTACTGGCAACCAATCGCGGTACAGCCAATGTGCTTTGTATATATGAAATATTGAAAGACGGTAAGCTCAAAAAACGTACAGATTACTTCCGTTTTGGGGGACTCACCTCGGAATTTGAATGTTTCTCCTAGTAGCAATCATGTTTTTATCACCAATCAAAATACCAATAATCTGATTATTTTACCTTTTCAGCAAGGGAAAGTCGGAGAAAAACTACAAGAAATCGAAATTCCAAAGCCTGTATGTGTAATTTTTTAGTGCTTTTCGCCGGATTTTTGCCTAATTTTATAATGAAATTGTGACACAAGAATATTATATGGCTGCGGAATGTCCTCTACACGAGAAAAAGTAAAGGTTTTGTTTGAATTATATTAATAAAAACTTATGCTACTTTGCTTACACCTTAATCGGTGATAAGAATCTGGCAGAGGATTTTGTGCAAGATGCATTCATCGCTTTATACAAAAATTACGGCACGGTAGTACAAGAGGAGAAGGTTCTAAAATCGTTTTTGTATTCTTCGGTACGTAATAGTATATATAACTGGCATAGACGAAATAATATTGAAAGGAAATATCATGAGAAGGAACCTTTCAACGAGTTAGTAGAAATAGATTTTGATAACGCACTGATTAAGGCGGAAGCGCTCTCTCAGATTAATGCTATGATTAATCAGCTGCCTGATGCATGCCAGCAGATTTTTCGTATGCATTATTTAGAAGAAATGTCCTTAAAAGAAATAGCCGAAACGCTTCAGGTGAGCATCAATACCGTAAAAACCCAAAAATTGAGAGGACTTCGTTTCCTTAAATCCAAGCTAAACCCTGAGTTGTTTTTCTTCTTGCTCTGGATATACCTTTCAAAATAATTTGAAATTTTTGTCACCCTTTTCTAACCTTAATGTTTCTAACTATTGAATGAAACAAAATCATAGCCGTATAGCTAAAGCTATAGCCAACTATATCAAGGGGACATATACCGCAGAAGAGAAAAAATTTTTGGAAGAGTGGAAGAACGAAGATGTGAAAAATCAGACTTTGTTCGAGCAGCTTGCTTCTTCTGAAAATTTAACGAAAGAACTGCTGTCATATAATAGCTTTGACTCAGACAAGGCATGGCATCGCTTTGAATCTTCTCTTACGGGAAAAATCCGAAAATTTTCTATCAGCAAATGGTGGTACGCAGCAGCATGTGTGATTATTTTGTTGTCGTCTCTCACCTTTTATTTTTATAAAAGCTATCGGTCCGAAATCAGAGAGCAGGAGGTTGCCGTCTTGGTGGAGGGTAAAATTCTTAAAGATGCAGTAGGTGAAATACTGCCTGCAACCACGGGAGCTATCATCATCACTTCTTCGGGAGAAAAGGTATCCCTAGATGATTCCTTCAAAATCAACCTCAAGGGAGAGATAGTGTCGGGACAGGATAGTGCCGTAGCCGCTCCTGTTCTGGCCGAAGAATCCGATTATTATGAGCTTATCGTTCCTAAAGCGAAGATTATACAGTTTACCATGTTTGATGGAACAAAAGTGTGGGTGAATGCTAACTCCCGCCTGAAAATTCCTACAAATATGGCTAATAACGAACGTAAGATTGTGCTGCTGTCCGGAGAGGTATATCTTGAAGTAGCCAAATATAAGGATAGTAAATTCTATGTCGAATGTGAAAGCGGGACAGTGGAAGTATTGGGAACAAAGTTCAACGTATATGCTTATGGCAACAGGTTCAAAACAACCCTTGTCGAAGGAAGCGTAAAATTGAAAAATGCTAACCAAGAAAAAATAATTTCTCCTAACACTGCAGGGATTTGGTATGAAAATGAGTTTGTGGTCTCCAAGGCTAACCTAGATGCAGATCTGGCGTGGAAAAACAATATTTTCTATTTCAACAACTATTCAATTCAGCGTATTGCCAGACAAATTGAAGACTGGTATGGCGTGAAAGTAATTATAGGAGAAGAAGTGGCAAAGTCAAGAAGCACCTATTCAGGAGAACTGAGAAGGGATGTGCGCTGCGGGAAGTCCGCAAAATGTTGGAATACATTTCCGGGTTGGATGTCAAAATCATCGGCGAACAGCTGAACATCCAATAGATGGGATAATAATGAACCCAGCCAATTTGTTTTTTATTAATAACTATTAAAAGAATTATTAACCTTAAAATGATGGAATTAATGAAAAAAAACTCTACCTGACCCCTATTAGTACTTTTTTTGAGTTATTAACTTAATTTTTACTAACTAATTAACCTGATAATTATATGAAAAGCAATTCAATACGAGAGAGGAATTTAATATTCGTTAATCTCAAAAAAACTGTGATCCATATGAAGATCTGCTTTTTCATTATGTTGGCAAGTTTGCAATTTGTATTTGCGAACTCTTTAGCTCAACATATTACGCTTAATCTTAGAAATGCTAGGCTTGAGGATGTCTTTAAATCTATTGCTGACCAGAGCCAATATAAATTTTTATACAATGATGATGTATTGGCCAAGGCTCCTAGAATTTCTATGACTGTTACTAACAAACCTTTGGAAGAAGTCCTTAATAGGGTTGTTGCTAGAAATGGATTAGCTTATAAAATTATGGCTAATACCATACTTGTGAGTGTGCCTTCTTTCGAAGTTTCTAAAAATGAAAGAACAAAGTAAAGTTTCTGGAACTGTAGTAGATGATAAAGGTACGCCATTAAGTAACGCTTCGGTAATTGTTATTGGAACTTCCTCTGCAACAATGACGGACAAAGATGGGAAATTCCAAATTCAAGCCAATGTTGGGAATACATTGGAGGTTCGACATATTGGTTTCAAAACAGCTAGAGTGAATATTTCTTCTTTAACGAATATGCGTATCTCATTAATTCCAGAAGAGGCCAGTATAGAAGAAGTGCAGGTTGTAGCAACCGGGTATCAAACTATTGATCGAAAATTATTTACTGGGGCCACTACTAATATAAAAGCACAAGATGCTGAACGGGCAGGTATCCAAGATATTTCTAGAATGCTCGAGGGCCAAGCAGCGGGAGTATCGGTTCAAAATGTTTCAGGAACATTTGGAGCAGCACCCAAAATTAGGGTTAGAGGAGCTACTTCAATTACAGGAGATAATAAACCTCTTTGGGTTATTGATGGAGTTATATTGGATGAAGCAGTGAATATTTCTAATGAGGCATTATCGACAGGGGATGCAAACACTTTGTTGGGGTCATCTGTAGCAGGATTAAATCCAGATGATATAGAAGAGTTTACAATACTAAAGGATGCGGCGGCTACCGCTATGTATGGTGCAGCAGCTATGAATGGTGTGGTAATTAAAGTTAAAAACAAAAAGAGGATCGTAAAATACAGAAGGTTGTTATTAATTTTAAAATTTAATTCATTGGAAATTATTCAACGTAATATAAAAC
>NZ_JXAC01000101.1 GCF_000814685.1 Sphingobacterium sp. T2 | reverse complement strand
TCAAAATCTATTAAAAGACAATGAAATTATTCAGAAGCTGTCAGAAAGGGAAACATGTCTAGATAATGGCTATTATAGAGAACTTTTGGGTACTAAATGAGTTGTTTATTTAAAGAAATATAGGTCAATACTGGAATTAACTAGGGATATTATAGAATATATTAAATATTACAACGACAAAAGGATAAGAACTAATTTAAATGGAATGAGCCCGGTAGAATACCGAGCTCATCATATCAAAAATATTGCATAAATTCGTCCAACTTTTTGGGGGCAGTCCAATGTTCAGGGCTTTGTTGTTTTTATTTTTTCAAGGCTTTCTCATATCGTGCCGATACTTCCTCCCAGTTGATAACATCCCAGATCGTGGTGAGATAGTCCGCTCTCTTATTTTGATATCTTAGATAGTAGGCATGTTCCCACACATCTATACCCAAGATTGGCGTTCCCTTTTCTTTAGTAAAATCCATGAGCGGATTGTCCTGATTAGGGGTGGAGGTTACCTGCAGCTTGCCTCCATTGTCCACGATAAGCCATGCCCATCCCGAACCGAAGCGTGCCGCACCTGCAGCATTGATTTTTTCTTTCAAGGCATCCAAGGAACCGAACGTTTCGTCTATAGCCTTCTGTAAGGCTGCCGAAGGTTTAGTACCCTTGTTAGGGGTTAGGATAGACCAAAACAGCTCGTGGTTGTAGTGGCCTCCCGCATTATTACGCACGGCATCTGAATATTGTGACACCTTAGCTAAAATATTTTCTATAGATTCTTTCTCTGCCGGCGTTCCTGCAATAGCTTTGTTCAGGTTGGCCGTATATCCTGCAGCATGCTTGCTGTAGTGGATCTCCATGGTCTTGGCGTCGATAGCTCCTTCCAAGGCGTCATACGCATATGGAAGTGGGGTCTGTTTAAATTGTGCAAATGTCGTCTGAGTAGCAAATAAAGCTGTAGCTACCAGTGCAGTCTTAAAAATATTCATCTTCATCATTTTATCGTTTTTCAAAAATAGTTCCAAGTACTAAATATAGTAAGCATATTTAATAAATTTATTAATATAACGTCATTTTAAAGGAATTGTTTGGAGAAGCGGTGCGCAAAAAAGGATTTGATAAATTTTAAAAGGGGAGAATAAAAAATGCCTCCTGATTTATGGACAAGAGGCAACCCAAATGTTTTCACAACGGAATAATCAACATCATACCAAACAGGACTGTTGTTGTAAATATCGGAAAACCTAAGTTTGAAAGCAATTCACAACAGCTGAAGAGCTCAGGGTTATGAATCCTGCGCTCTCATTGGGAAGAGTCGTAATGAAATATAATATGGTTAATAGTTTTAATGTGTTGAAATACAGTTTGTTGTGATGTGTTTTGTGAAATAATAAATTTTTTATGGATTATGGCCTGAAATTTGCTATATTTCGCATGAAAATATAAGTGGACTGGAATAAATTTGGTAGATGTTTTATTATTCTAGAGTATTCATTTATTAAGCAGCAGCCGAACAGGCTGCTGCTCTTTTTTATATGAGCCTTTTCAGAAACCGTTTATTATAGTTCTTCTCCTTGTTTTTTCTGTAATTCTTAAATTTTTATACTCATTAAATTTACATTATGATTATTGTCTGAAAGCACAGATGTTTTGAGATAGGTTTTCGCTCTATATCGCCACTATCATGGTACCGGATGGTTCTACGCTGCCCGGGAACGGAAAAAATGGAGTGGTTTACGCTAGGTCAGGAGCTTTTGCTTTTTTATCTCTGTATGATGTAGGTGTGTATCCGTACCAGTTTTTTTCTGATTACTTTTTCTTTCTTCGTCTTAAATACCGCACTGAGCAACCCCATCCTTAAAGGCCGAACTAAAATTATAATAGCTTTGGATATAGTCAGGCTGATAGTTAGCGATGTCGCTGTCGCTATATTATTTTCATTCATCAGCATGATGGAGACAGGTGGTATTGTCACCATAGCGGTGTGGGGAGACACCATAGCTTTTTTTTGCAGTGGATAAACTTAAGATCGCTTTAGTGATGAGAGCTACGAGAGTAATTGTCAATATCTTCCTTGAATCTTTGAAGTGGAGAGATAAGGAAAGGATAATGCGTCTTTTTGCCGATAGGATAAGGTGGTACATTCCAGGAAATAAAGATGCGACAGAGTGGATAGGGTACCAAACAACCAAGGGAGAGGTGGAGGCATATTTCGACCTTCTGTGGTCTGCTATAAAGCCCATCTTTGCAGATACCTTGCCGGAAGACAGCTATGCTGTCCTACGTGCCTTGTCGACAGAGTAAGTTGAGGAGTAAAAATTATATGTCCGATGATATGGAAGTACTATTTACAATAACGCTAAACTGTTCTACTACTAAGATTATTTTAGCTCTTATTGCTTCAATTATCAGAATGTTTGCAGGTTCTATTTTTATTGATAAGGTTAAATATTTGAATAGATGACGTTTATAAACAAAAAAATCCCCACATTTCTGTGAGGATTTTTGTGCTCCCAACAGGGCTCGAACCTGTGACCAAAAGATTATGAGTCTTCTACTCTAACCAACTGAGCTATGGGAGCATTTTTGTTTGTCAAATTGAGATTTATTCCCGTTTTGACGATGCAAATATTGATATTTGTAGGGAAAAAAACAAATTTAAAATGATACAAAAAATTGAAATATTAATCCATCGATTATGCCAATGTGATTTCATGATTTGATTCGTCAAATCAGCAACATGCTTTCTCTCAATTAGGTATAGAAAATGCGGGTGAAATCTTTGCTCATCATGGCCAGATCGAACTTTTTGACAATTTTGATAAGGGGCTTATCTCTTCGACCGAGTTTCGTGACGGAATACGTGCTTTGGCCGGAAAGCCGGAGCTGACGGACACGCAGATCGATGAGGCTTGGAATGCGCTGCTTATCGGCGTGCCCCAAGGCAAGCATGAACTCCTCCTGCAGCTTAAAGAAAGATATAGAACCTTCTTGCTGAGCAATAACAATCCTATTCATTATGCACGCTGTATGCAACAGATAAAAGAAGAGTACGGGGTAGAGGACAACACGCCATTCTTCGAGAAAACCTACTATTCCCATCTTATGGGTATGCGAAAGCCGGATCCTGAGATTTTCGAATATGTGCTGCAGCAGCATAATCTGAATCCACAGCATACTGTATTTATTGACGACAGTCCACAGCATTTGCGTACGGCACAACAATTAGGTCTGAAAGTTGAGCTGTGTACTCGTGAAAGACCTTTGGAAGTTATCGTAAAAGAATTAGCACTGATATAAAGGAAATAGAAATAATTTCTAAGAAATTGTGAAATAATGTTTGCTAGTATGAAACAATTTCCTACCTTTGCAAGCACAAAGAATTTTACAACGAAAGGAGGTATACAGAGACTATGATTATCGTAAACGTTAAAGAGGGCGAATCTTTAGATAGAGCGTTAAAACGCTTTAAGAAGAAGTTTGAGAAGACAGGTGTTTTACGTGAGCTACGTGCGCGTCAAGCGTACGAGAAGAAGTCTGTAACTCGTCGTACACAACTTAAGAAAGCTATCTACAAACAATCGTTACTTAGAGAAAATCTTGGTTAATCGGTAGTTTGTATCGAGATAAAGAGGTCAATTGCGAAAGCAGTTGACCTTTTTTCTTTTCCAAAAGAAAAGAAAGGAATTATTTTATAATTCCTTTCTCAAGCGTGCTACCGGGATATTCATGGATTCCCGATATTTGGCGACGGTACGTCTGGCTATGGAGTATCCCTTCTCTTTGAGGATTTCTGTCAGCTTTTCGTCTGCCAAAGGTTTGCGTTTATCTTCGTTAGCAATACATTCTGCCAAAATTTTCTTCACCTCCTTATTGGATACTTCTTCGCCGGAGTCGGTTTGTATGGCTTCCGAGAAGAAAGATTTTAGAAGGAAGGTGCCAAACTCGGTCTGCACATATTTAGAGTTGGCCACACGAGACACGGTGGAGATGTCCATTCCTATCTCTTCGGCTATATCTTTCAGGATCATGGGTTTGAGCTTGCGCTCGTCGCCAGTCAGGAAGTATTCGTATTGATAGTTCATGATGGCGTTCATTGTCTTTAGCAGCGTTTGCTGCCTTTGTTTGATGGCGTCGATGAACCATTTTGCGGAGTCTATCTTAGCCTTCACAAACTGCACGGCCTCCTTCATTTTTTTGTCGGTCTTTTCTGCCTTTTCGTAGTGCTCGAACATCTCTTGGTAGGTGCGCGAGATACGAAGCTCTGGAGCGTTGCGTCCGTTGAGTGTAAGATGGAGTACGCCGTCGTTGTTGGTGATATGGAAATCCGGAATAATCTGCAGCTGCTTTCCCGATGCCGAAGAAGAATCACCCGGCTTAGGATTCAGCTTCAGGATCTCGTTGATGATTTCCTTGAGCTCATCCGAAGTCACGTTGAGCTGCTTTTCGATTTTGTCGTAATGTTTTTTGGTGAACTCATCCAAGTAATTTTCTACCACCTGGATAGCTTTTTGTATGATTTCGTTGTTTTGGTCTTTTTTACGCAACTGGATAAGGAGACACTCTTGAAGGTTGCGTGCGCCGATACCTGCAGGTTCAAAACCTTGGATAATATGAAGCATATCCAATACTTCACTCTCTTCGGCCATGACGTTCTGCGAGAAGGCCAAGTCGTCGATAAGTGAAAGGATAGGACGACGCAGATAGCCATCGTCGTCCAAGCTGCCAATAATTTGATTTCCTATGAGGTATTCCTTATCGGTCAGCGGAAGGAGATCCAGCTGATTCTGTAGTTTCTCAAAAAAAGAATACTGTACCGGTATGGGAATCTCTTTGTGCTCTTCTTCGTCGTCACTATTGTAATTGCTCCCATAGTCTTTATAGTCGTCATCCTGTATATATTCTTCCAGGGAAAATTCTTCTTCGAAAGAATCTTCTCCTTCCTTTTCGTAGTCGTCGGGATCTTTGTCCGGATATTCCTCCAAGGGTTCGTTCATGTTTACCAAACTAGCATCCTCCAAGGCAGGATTTTCTTCCAGTTCCTCTTTTATGCGGGCATCCAATGATGCTGTAGGAACCTGCAGCAGCTTGATAAACTGTATCTGTTGCGGAGATAACTTTTGTAATAATTTCTGTTGTAAAGTCTGTTTTAACATGTTTCTCGTTAGAATATCACAAGGTAAATTTACTTAAATAAAATGAATAATTTTAGGCATAGCAAGACTTCATTTTGTCTTTGTCCTTATTATACTACAGAAGTATTTGGGAATGTAAGATTTAATCCATTATTATCTTTTGTTAAAAATCGTTAATTTTATTAACAGGGGTTTATTTATCCGGATTTTTCGTAGGATAATAACAAACTATTTTTCATATTTACTCTATGTTTAGACGTGTAAAAAATCGGCCCTTACGATACCTTATAATAACAGTTTATTGTGTCGTATTGTTCACCTGTGCCGTACAGCTTAACTTTTTATGGTTGTTTGGTTATTCTCCTACGCGGAAAGATATTCTAATGCCTACACTCAATGTGGCATCAGAGCTATATACTGCCGATTCTGTGTTGATAGGAAGGTACTTCGATGAGGATCGTGATCCTATACCTTTCGACAGCATTTCGTCGGATGTTATCAATGCGTTGATTGCTACGGAAGACATTCGTTTCTACAAGCACCATGGGGTGGACTTTCTCGGCTTGGCGTCGGGGATTGTTTCTACCTTGAAGGGTGATCAGCGGGGAGCTAGTACCATTACACAGCAACTCGCCAAGAACTTGTTCAAAACACGTTATAGCCATTCCCAAGGCTACTTGAGTAAAATTCCAGGCCTACGCATCTTAGTCACCAAGTATAAAGAATGGATGACGGCTTACAAACTGGAAAGCAAATACAGCAAAAAGGAAATCATCACGATGTATCTCAATACGGTGTCGTTTAGCAACAACGCCTTCGGCATCAAGTCGGCATCGCTACGCTATTTCAATAAGCTTCCTTCACAGCTGAACACCAATGAGAGTGCCCTACTGGTGGGGATGTTGAAAGGTACTACAATATATAATCCCATCCGTAACCCTAAAAATGCACTGCAACGTCGCAATGTGGTGCTCTCGCAGATGCAGAAAGCGGGATTTCTATCTTCGGATGAAGTAGCACAATTGGCACAAGATTCGTTAAAGTTAGACTTAGGTTACCATGCCAAGGTGGATGCTAACGATTCTTACTTGCGATCGGCCGTATATAGATGGCTGGACAAGTGGAGTCAGGACAATGAAATCGATATCAATAAGGCGGGACTAAAAATATATACCACTATAGATTCGAGGATGCAGAAGATTGCCGAAGAGGTGGTAGCCAAAAAGATGAAAGAGCTGCAGCGACGTCTGGAAAACACTTGGTCCGGCACAGAACCATGGCGCGACAAAGAGGGTAACGTCATTCCGGACTTCCTTGAAAATCAGGCACGCAAGCTGCCTATTTATCAGAGTTTGATGCAGCGCTTTAATAATAATGAAGATAGTGTGTTTCAGGAGCTTCGTAAGAAGAAAGAAATGGAGGTGTTTACCTGGGATGGCATGAAGAAGGTAAACTACTCCACTATGGATTCGCTGAAGCATTATGTCATGATGCTGAATACAGGTATGATGGCGATGAATCCGTACTCTGGAGAGATCAAGGTGTGGGTAGGAGGTATCAACCATCATTTCTTTAAGTTTGATCATGTGAATCAAGGCTAAAAGACAGGCAGGCTCTACCTTCAAACCTTTTGCGTACTTATTGTCGGCGGTAGTTGGACGGCGCAGCTGAGCCTAGCGACACGTTCGTCGATAAGCCCGTGAAAATAGAGTTTATGGGTAAAGAATGGCCTGAAACATGGGAACCTAAAAATGCAGATTGGTCGGTGTCGTATCAGGAAATGTCGCTGCGCCACGCTATGGCGCGCTCGCTAAACACCATCACGGCCCAGGTAA
>NZ_JXAC01000100.1 GCF_000814685.1 Sphingobacterium sp. T2 | reverse complement strand
TTTTAAGAACTAAAACTGAATGACGCTTAATAGAAAAGGCAAAACATTCATTTCTTCTTAAAATTTGACGTTTATCTATCTYTTCCGTATTCACTGTTTAATCTTTTGTGGATTTCCTACAGTCGTATATAAAAATCATAATCATGAGACTTCTATTTACTTTTCTTCTCTTCTTGCAAAGCATCACACTCTTCGGACAGGATACCGTGAGCAACAAACTGGACGACCTGCAGCTTATTAAACAGTTTATTGCCGAACTGGCGAATGAAAACAAACGTGCAGACGTAGTGCTCAGTCAGTACGTACAGGTAAACAACCCTGGAGAGGAATTATACGACTATCTAGAGGCTAGCTTAGAAGAAATACGCATCAACCTTATGACCAAAAATATAGAAGACATACAATATATTCCTTACGCGCAGATGCCGCGAAAAGAAATTAAAGATATTGATCTCGAAGGCCTGAACAGCGATAATATCTATTTCTTAAAATATAGAGGGCGTCACCTATTAGCATTATACGTCGAAAAAGACAAAATAGCCTCCTTCACCCTCGTCTCCAAGGGTTATAACAAAGCACATTTCGTGTTATATTAAAGAAACTCTTCTATCCCAATCTATACCTTTTATAGAACACTAACTTGTAGTGTGATTTATTTTTCAGAAAGCAACACAACGCTATGTTGACCAAAAGAAATAAAAAATAACATCTCATTAATTTTTTATAAAAACCCTTGACATTTTTAAAAAGATAATTGATATTTGTTAACAACAATTTAGAGATGAACGCATTTGTATCAAATAACGCTTGGTGGTGGCACAACAGTTGATGTTGTGGCAATCCCTATTGCTGAGTTTGATTACAATCACAATATAAGAGGCTTGCCAATAAAATGGTGAGCCTTTTTGTTTGGCATCCTATCAATCGATTTTTATTATGAAAGAAATTCTTAGACATTTATTTGAATATAAATCCTTCAGTCGCAAGGAGGCTTATGAAATCTTGACGAATATTGCTACAGGCAAATACGATTCGCACCAGATTGCAGCCTTTATGACAGCGTATGGCATGCGCAGCATACGGGTGGAAGAGCTGGGTGGCTTTCGTGATGCCATGTACGACCTGTGCTTGAAGATGGATTTCGACGGCTACGACCTTATTGACATGTGTGGCACAGGTGGTGACGGCAAAAATACGTTTAACATATCCACTTTAGCATCATTTGTCGTGGCCGGTGCTGGATACAAGGTTGCCAAGCACGGCAATGTGGGAGTCTCTTCCGGATGTGGATCCTCAAATGTCATGGAGTACCTAGGCTATCAATTTACCAACGACAAACCAACATTACAAAGGCAGCTCGATGAAGCCAACATATGTTTCTTGCATGCTCCTCTCTTCCATCCTGCTATGAAGACCGTAGCGCCTATCCGTCGCGCTTTAGGTGTAAAGACATTCTTCAACATGCTGGGGCCGTTGACCAACCCCGCCAATCCACGCTTTCAGTCCGTAGGCGTTTTCTCTCTAGAACTTGCCCGTCTTTACGGCTATCTCTATCAGAATACTGACAAGCAATATAGCATTATACATGCATTGGATGGATATGACGAAATCTCGCTCACCGGAGATTTCAAAGTTATCACTAATCAGGGCGAACATTATTTTACCGTGGAAGATTTAGGCTTCACACCTGTACGTGCAGAAGAGTTGGCCGGCGGCGACAACGTGGAAGAGGCGGCAAAAATTTTCAAAACCATCATCGAAGGTAAGGGGAATGACACCCAAAACAACGTCGTACTCACCAATGCGGCATTTGCCATTAAGACATTCCATCTAGAGAAGTCATTTGGTGACTGTTATTACGAAGCCGAAGCCTCTCTGCTAGGGTTAAAAGCATTAGATAGTTTGAAGAAATTGATAAAAATATAACCATTTGGGTTTGCCACCTGAAGAATCAAAAATTGGAACTAGTAATGACTTTTTAACGACTGATGAATAGGAAACGCAAAATAAAGGTCTGTGGAATGCGCGAGGCTAACAACATAGAGGAGCTTGGTGCATTACCTATAGATTACGTAGGTTTTATCTTCTACCCTAAGTCGCCGCGATATGTTGCACAACGGCCAAGCTGCACCCTTCCTTCTTCTATACAAAAAGTAGGTGTATTTGTCAATGCCACCAAAGAAGAAATCCTTAATAAAGTCAAGGATTTCGACTTACAGGTAGTACAGCTTCATGGCAATGAATCGCCAGAGTTCTGTGCACAAATAGGGCAAGCGGGACTCTGCACCTTCAAAGCTTTCGGCATTGACGAAGATTTCGACTGGGCCGCCGTGGCTCCTTATATAGGCAAGGTGGATTATTTTCTTTTTGACACCAAGAGCAAGCACTACGGTGGAACAGGCCTTTCCTTCGACTGGGAGGTTCTCAAAAGCTATCCTTACCATACTCCTTATTGGCTGAGCGGAGGTCTGTCCACGGACAGCCTAGTGGAAGCCTGCCGTTTTGAAGATGAAAGATTATATGGCTTTGATTTGAATTCAAAATTTGAAATAGAGCCGGGAATTAAAAATATAGATTTGTTAACACAAGCAATCACGATCATAAAATGAGCAAGTATCAAGTAGACAGCAGAGGCTATTACGGACCATTCGGTGGAGCTTACATCCCCGAAATGCTGTACCCAAACGTTGAAGAGCTGCAAAAAAATTATTTGTCAGATTATGGAAGACCCTTCTTTTAAGGAAGAGTTCGAACAACTGCTAAAAGACTATGTGGGCAGACCTTCTCCCCTGTATCATGCCAAACGTCTGTCTGAACGCTATGGCGCCAACATATATTTAAAACGTGAAGACCTCAACCATACGGGAGCACATAAAATTAACAACACTATAGGACAGATTTTATTAGCTAAACGTCTTGGTAAAAAACGTATCATCGCCGAAACGGGAGCAGGACAGCATGGTGTGGCCACAGCTACAGTATGTGCGCTGATGGGACTGGAATGTGTAGTGTATATGGGAGAAATAGATATCAAGCGGCAGGCACCCAATGTGCCACGTATGAAGATGATGGGAGCTACGGTAGTGCCAGCAACATCGGGCAGTAAAACCCTGAAAGATGCTACCAATGAGGCACTTCGCGACTGGATCAACAATCCTGTGGATACCCACTACATCATCGGCTCTGTAGTAGGCCCCCACCCATATCCGGACATGGTAGCACGTTTCCAATCCATCATCTCTGCGGAAACGAGAAAGCAACTATTAGAAAAGACCGGCAAAGAAACGCCAGATATTGTGATGGCTTGTGTAGGAGGAGGTTCCAATGCAGCAGGCATGTTCTATCATTTTTTGGATGATGAGCAGGTAAAAATCATTGCCGTAGAAGCAGCAGGATTAGGCGTACACTCAGGCAAAAGTGCCGCCACCACCGCCCTAGGCAAAGAAGGAGTGCTCCACGGAAGCCGGCAGATTGTGATGCAGACCGATGACGGACAGGTGATAGAACCATACTCCATCTCTGCAGGGCTGGATTATCCTGGCATAGGCCCACAGCACGCATGGCTGTTTAAATCGGGACGTGGAGAATATGTATCCGCCACGGACGACGAAGCTATGCAGGCAGGTCTGCGTCTTACACAGCTGGAAGGAATCATCCCGGCCATAGAAAGTTCCCACGCCTTAGCGCATCTGGAAAAGATGGAGTTTATGGGTGGAGAGACGGTAGTAATCTGTCTTTCCGGACGTGGTGACAAAGATTTGGATAATTACATGAAGTATTTTGGTCTGTAAGTGATGATGGACAAAAGTTATCAGATCAAACCTTGATACGCTCTTACCCTCATCACTGAAAACGTTTACATCTTAAAGACAATGAGAATAAATAAACATTCAAACGGATTATTGTCCATATATTTTACGGCGGGCTATCCTACACTGGACAGTACAGTACGTATTGCCAAAGCGTTGGAAGATGCTGGTGCTGATTTTTTGGAAATAGGATTTCCTTATTCTGATCCGGTGGCCGATGGCCCTACCATACAGCATGCTTCGGAAATAGCCTTGAAAAATGGAATGACACTAAAAGTTCTGTTCGAACAACTTAAAGACTTACGCAAGCAGGTAAGCATCCCTGTCTACCTGATGGGCTATGTCAATCCTGTTTTACAGTATGGCGTGGAAAACTTCTGTAAAGCCTGCAAAGAAGTAGGGGTAAACGGAACTATCATCCCCGACCTACCGATGTACGAGTACGAAGAGCTGTATAAAAACACCTTCGAGGAGTATGGCATCAGCAATATTTTCCTAGTGACACCACAAACTTCGGAAGAACGGATACGCAAGATCGACGAGCTGTCGACAAACTTCATCTACCTACTTTCGTCAAACGCTACGACGGGTAAAAACCTGGAAGTCAAAGATCAAGCAGAAGCTTATTTCAAACGTATCAAAGACATGGATTTGAAAAATCCTTTCATCATTGGATTCGGAATCTCCAACCATGAAACATTCCGCAAAGCCACGACTTATGCCAATGGAGCCATCGTTGGCTCTGCTTTCGTAAAACTCCTAGCGGAAGAAGATTATCTTGAGAATATCCCTGCCTTCATAAAAAATATAAAAGGCTAATCTTTCTAGCAATGGGCCTTAAACTACTAAGTTTAAGGCTTCTTTTATTGTAAATCATTCTTTTTTGAAACATTGGTCACACTTTTCTTGCGCCACAAATCGTAACTTGTGCTAACTTAAAAGGATTAGTTATGAAACAATTAGAAAATAAAGTGGCCATCGTTACAGGAGGTGCTTCCGGTATCGGCAAAGCCATCGCCACCCTTTTTGTTAAAGAAGGTGCTAAAGTTGTCATCAGCGACTTAAATGAAGAATTAGGCAACAAGGTTATTAAGGAATTAGGTAGTGATGTAGCGGTATTCGTGAAGGCGGATTCTGCATCACCTGAAGATAATAAAAAACTTGTAGACACAGCCGTGGAAAAGTTCGGCGCCCTACATATTGCCGTAAATAATGCAGGCATTGGTGGTGAGGCCGCTACCGTAGGAGAGATGAAAATCGAAAGTTGGAAAAAAGTTATAGACATCAATCTTAACGGCGTATTCTACGGCATGCATTACCAGCTTCCTGAAATAGAAAAAGTCGGAGGTAGTATAATCAATATAGCTTCCATTCTAGGTCAGGTAGGCTTCGCTAATTCTTCGGCATACGTAGCAGCAAAACACGGTGTTGTAGGATTGACTAAAACTGCAGGATGGGAATATGGCACTAAAGGAGTGCGCATCAATGCCATAGGTCCTGGATTCATCTCTACACCACTAGTGGATAATGCCTTGGATAAAGATGCCTTGGCTTACTTAGAAACCCAACATGCTATGCAGCGCTTAGGTAAACCTGAAGAGGTTGCCGAATTGGCCCTTTGGTTAGCTTCCGACAAATCTTCTTTCGTCACAGGCTCCTATTATCCTGTGGACGGCGGATATTTAGCCAAATAATAAACAGTGCAATAATTGTTTGAAATTGACTTCCCTAAGAAAACATAAGATATAAGAAACCATACTTTATGTCTATTAGGGAAGCAATTTTTATCGGCTGTCACTTTCTTCTTCCTTCCCTTCTGCTATCAAATCATCCACCTCTTCTTTTTCTTTCCGATCCAAATGCTTTACATCTTCCTTCTGCTCTTCATTGATTTTATCGATATAAAATGTACAACAGATAGGAAAATGATCCGAACCGATGGCGGGTAATATGCGCAACTTTTCCACAAACACCTCAGCACTGTGGAATAGCAAATCTAATGGAATACGGAAAAACCAGTATTTGGCATGAAAAGTCGCCAAATATCCACGCCCGTAGCGTGCGTCAATCAACCCGCTAGCTTTCTTGAAAAGCACCGAAATCCTTGACCAAGCCACGGTATTGAAATCACCCGTAATGATTACCGGATGCTTACTTTGCCGCACCCGCTTGGCTACACTCAGCAGGTCACCATCTCTTTCTTTGGATGTCTCTTCCTCGGTAGGACTGGGCGGAGGAGGATGCACCCCGAAAAATACAAACCTGTAGCCATCCGCTGTCTCCAGCTCCGCTTCTATACTCGGCAGGTCGTCAGAAACAAAATAATGGACCTGGAGCCGATGCACTTTCAGTTTTGTATAGAAATGCATACCGTATGTATTTTCCAACGCTACTTCCTCAAAGTACGAAAACGTATCCTTTAACTCTTGTAGGGCCTCTTCCCAGTCTTGGTTACTCTCCATAGTCAGCAGGATGTCGGGTTGCTCTCGACGTATTAGCTCTATCAGTCTGTGATACTCCTTATTATATTGATAGACATTTACAGAGATTACTTTCACATGGGCTGAGTGCTGCTTCGAAGCTTTATGTCTATTGGATCGCCAAAACTTGGTGAAACGCACAAAAACATACGCATTATAACCAAGACAAACCAACAACAATGCAGTAGTCAGAATAGGGTAGCTATATCCTTCCAGAAATATAACACCCCAATCAAGCAGAGCAACTGAAAAAATAGTAGTTGAGGTCGGATAAAATCCGGTATACGAAAAAACCAATGCTGATTTTTAACAAAGGGAAGAAAATGAAGAAACAGAAGAATGATGGAAATTATGAATAATATGCTACTCATCTTGTTGCTGAATGAGGCTATGATATATTAATCAAACAATCAATCCGAGAATAAGTTTGACATTGCAGCAGCATTCACTCTTAAACCTCATTCTGAGAACATTTTTCTACTAAAAACAATACAATTAGGCTTTTATAAGCCAACAGAATAGCGTATTTTTGTAATCTTACAATACATAGCATTATATAAATTCCTGATACATTAAAATGGAACATACACGCATTAAAGAGCTACTAAAATCTGAAGAATTAGGAAAAGAAGTTGTTGTAAAAGGATGGGTAAAAACCTTTCGTAACAACCAATTCATAGCCATCAACGACGGTTCTTCTATCAACAATATACAAGCTGTTATTGACTACGAGAATACACCTGAACATATTCTAAAAAGAATCACTACCGGTGCGGCAGTACGTGTCAAAGGACAATTGGTAGAATCTTTGGGAAAAGGTCAGCGCGTGGAGGTTAAGGCTTCCGAAGTATCTATTCTGGGAGATTCTGATCCGGAAAAATATCCTCTACAACCTAAGAAGCACAGCTTAGAGTTCTTGCGCGAAATCGCGCACCTTCGTCTTCGTACGACAACATTCAACGCTGTCTTCAAGGTACGTAATGCGTTGGCGTTCGCCATCCACAAATTCTTCCAAGACCGAGACTTCGTGTACTTCCACTCTCCTATCATTACGGGTTCAGATGCGGAAGGTGCCGGCGAGATGTTCAGAGTAACAACTCTAGATCTCAAAAATCCTCCTCTTACACCGGAAGGAGAAGTAGATTTCAAAGAAGACTTCTTCGGGCGTTCGACAAACCTTACCGTATCGGGACAGCTGGAAGGAGAACTTGCCGCTCTAGCATTCGGCAACATCTATACTTTCGGCCCTACATTCCGTGCAGAAAATTCCAATACCACACGCCACTTGGCAGAATTCTGGATGATAGAGCCGGAAATGGCATTCTATGAGTTGGAAGACAACATGGATCTGGCGGAAGACTTGTTGAAATATGTCATCAAATACGCTTTAGACACTTGCCCTGAGGAAATCGAATTCCTTAAAAACCGCCTGTTGGAAGAAGAAAAGTCTAAACCGCAAAACGAACGCTCAGAACTTAACCTCATAGAAAAGCTCAACTTTGTATTGGAAAACAAATTCGAGCGTATCACCTATACCGAAGCTATAGAGATTTTGAAAAAATCAAAACCAAATCAAAAGAAACAGTTCAAATACCTGATCGAAGGTTGGGGTGCCGACCTTCAGTCTGAACACGAAAGATATTTGGTGGAGAAACACTTCAAAAAGCCGGTAATCATCACGGACTACCCTCGTGAGATCAAGTCCTTCTATATGAAACAAAACGAAGTGGACGAAAACGGACGTCAGACCGTACGTGCTATGGACATTCTGTTCCCAGGTATTGGGGAGATGGTCGGCGGTTCACAACGTGAAGAAAACTTAGACAAGCTGTTGGCCCGCATGGCTGAAGTGGGAATTCCAGAAGAAGAAATGCAATGGTTTTTAGATACACGCCGTTTCGGTTCTGTTCCTCACTCAGGTTTTGGAGTTGGCTTCGAGCGATTGGTATTATTCACCACAGGAATGACCAACATTCGTGATGTTATTCCTTTCCCACGAACTCCGAAAAATGCAGAATTCTAAAATATACGCAACAGCCAAAACAAAATATTTTGGCTGTTGTTGTTTTCATACAACCTGTAATGAATGGTTCATCTTAATGCGTAGCCTATGTTGGTAAAAATCTATAATGAGAACCCGAATCCTAAAGCTATAGACCAAGCGGTAGAAATCCTGAAAAAAGGAGGTGTAATCATCTACCCTACCGATACGGTGTACGGTATAGGCTGTGATATAACTAACCAAAAGGCCGTAGAAAGGGTTTGTCAGATCCGTGGCATCAAAACCGATAAAACCTCGCTGTCTTTCATCTGCTACGATTTGACAGATATCTCACAATATACAAAGCCTTTTGACACTACAGTATTTAGAGTGTTGAAAAAAGCTCTTCCGGGACCCTTCACCTTTATCTTCAATGCCAGTGGCCAAGTACCTAAACTGTTGAGCTCGAAGAAAAAAACGGTAGGTATCCGTATTCCGGATAACAACATCATCCGAGAGATTGTTAAACAGTTAGGCAACCCTATTGTGACGACATCCATTCACGATGAAGATGAGATCATTGAGTACTCTACTGACCCGGAATTGATTTATGAAAAGTACAGAGATAAGGTAGACCTTGTTATCGACGGCGGCTATGGTGACAATATACCTTCTACGGTCGTGGATGTGACCTCCGGAGAGTTTGAAATTCTTCGTGAAGGCAAAGGAAATTTAGAACAATATTTATAAGTGAAAGGCTTGCCGGTGGCAAGCCTTTTTTATATATGATAACTCTGATTTTGGAACTCCATGGCGCTGTAGTAGGCGTATTTGGATTTGTCTAGCGGGTAATCCCAACATCCCATCTGATGCGATATCCTCCCCCCAAACCCTGTCTTGAAACGATACAGCCCGTACATGGGGTGAGAAGGATCGGCATCAGGCGAGATACCGAAAAAGTCGTATTCTGTACAGCCTTTTTCTTTTGCAAACTGCATGGCTCTCCATTGCAAGGCATAGGTTCCCATAAGGTTGCGGTTTTCGGAAGACGAAGCCCCGTAAAGATAAGTAGCTCTATTGGCGGAAATCACCAAAAACATAGCGGCCAATGGTTTTTCCTCCACGGAAGCCACCAACAGATAGACATCTGCCGGCGAAGCGGTATTATTGGTCTTGGCAGATAGCACTATCCTAAAATAGTTGATATCGTGCAAGAAAAAGTTATTGCGCATGGCCGTCTGTCGGTACAGATCGTACCACACTTCCAAACTCTCCAACCCCAAGAACTGTATGACAACACCCTTACGGCGAGCAAGATTGATATTATAACGTGTCTTGGGTTTCATATTTCCTAACAGCACATCTTCACTTTCCCTGAGATTCATAAACAATGTATTGGATGGTAAGATGTCTGTGTTGGCCTTGTGCAGATTACCATTTTCCGTACTGAAATTTAGCCGCATCTCCTGCACCCTCTTAGATGGCAGACCTATCCAGTTTCCATGTAAATCATAACAATCATCCTCATTAGCCCATTGGGACTGCCACGACAAATCGTAACGTATCATGATACAGCTCTTTGGAAGATAGTACCGTAAAGCTTCCGACAGCTGCTCCAAAAAATATCCCTGCTGTTCTTCACAAGGTTCTATCTCAGGTCCATAAGGGACATAGGCGATACAATGTTCATCATCTAGGTGCTGGAGCATGATGAGTACATCGCCCACGATGAAGGTGTCTTCCTGTCCATGACCATAAAGATCCTTGGCCTTACTCTTAAAATTGTAGGACACAGTATCTATACCTTGCATCTTCTTAACCGTAGACCAATAAGCTGTCTGCTGGATAATTCCTGTCTTATACAGTCGGCTATTGTCTTTCGGCTCTAAATCTACAATCATGATAATATGTTTATTTCCAATATTTTAATAAAATACGTAAAAGCCACAAACATAGGCATTATGGCAATGCAAAAAAACCCCCTATTATCATAGGGAGGTAACAAGAGAATAATGGAAACATTCTAAATAACTTTTTGTGCGCTAGCTATGACCGGAGAATTGCTTTTTGAAATAAAAAATATTAAACAGCACTACTGACCAAAAATATCAACGCATAGGCGAGACCTTGCAATAAGGTGATATGCTCGTGGAAATAAAATACCCCTAACAGAAAAGAGATGATAGGGTTGATATAAAGCAATATACCTACCACCGAAGAGTCCAATCCCTTCAAGGCATACATGTTCAGATATAAAGGCACTATCGTAAATAAGACGGCTATGATGAGCACATTACTAAAAAATAGGGTGGAATGTGAGGTTTCTATAGCCCCCTTGTATCCTAAAGGAATGAGCATCATAGCACCGATAAGAATATGTACCGTGAGTGTAAAAAACTTATCCAGCTGCCGACTAGTCTTTTGCAGCACTAGATAGATAGCATAGGATAAAGCTATGGTAAGACTAAAGATCAAATCCATCAGATGGCCATATGCCAACATGCCGCAAGCTATCACACTTAACCCCACAGCACACCATTGTCCTGCATTCAATCTTTCACGCAAAAATATATTGGCAAGGACTGTGGTAAGAATAGGACACATCAGATACGCCAGCGAGGTAGCGTTGACACTTACAGCATTCATCACATAAATGAATAGATACCAGTTTAAGGCGAGCATAACGGCACTTATCACCAACACACCGACCATCTTCCAACGGACAGAAGGTTTCTGTACACGGATAAGGTGTATATTTTGAAGCGTTATCCTCCTTCTGAAAGTAAGGCTGAAAAAACTTAATAAGGACGGCAGCAAAAGCTACGCGATAGGTCAGAATGTCCAAGGCTGAATAATCATGCAAAGGCTTGAGCACCAAGCTAAAAATCCCCCACACGACAAAGGAAAACAATGCCGCAGCATAGTATTTAAGCTTCATACACTAACAAATTATAGAATCACGAAATCCTCGACGATGACGCGTCCGACATGTTCGTTCACTCTTCCGATAATCTGGCGGCGATTGAGTGCCAGCTCGTGCTTTACGACGGCCGACTCCACCTTGACGAAGAGTTTCTTATCTTTAATATAGATTTGCTGGGTTCTGCGAGCGATATAGGGTCCGATAATCTGTTCCCAAAAGGTAGCTACCGAGGATTCGTCAAACTTATTGCGCAGACGATACACTTCTAACCACTTCTCTATAGCCTGCTTCATACTGATATCATCACGGGTCGGTTATTTCATCTACTTTTTTCTTATAGAGCATGAGCTTGTCCTCCTCTGATATCAAAGATACGTATAGGTTGCTGTATTTCATCGAAAATTTTTCGGATACGACCAGCATCTGTATCGGTGATAAATATCTGTCCGAATTCGTCATCGGACACCATCTTCATAAGCTTCTTCGTTCTTTTCTCATCCAGCTTGTCAAAGATGTCGTCCAGCAGCAGCAGTGGCTTAAACTTATTCTTCTCCTGTAAGAAAGTGTATTGTGCAAGTTTTAGCGCTATAAGAAAGGATTTCTGTTGTCCCTGCGAGCCGAACTTTTTCAATGGCATCTCACCATGTATAGTGAAAAACAGGTCATCCTTATGAATGCCTTGAGTGGTACGCTCCAGAATTCTGTCCTTTTCTATAGAATTCTGAAGTAGCTCAAAAAAATCTGCACCATGTAGCTGAGATTCATAGGTCAAAGACACTTCCTCCGCCTCCTCAGTAAGGTAGGCATAATGCTTACGGAAGTATGGGGTAAAAACTTCCATAAACTCTTTCCTTTTCTTATAGATGAGCTCCCCCACTTCTACTAGCTGCAAGTTCAACACTTCAAACAACCCTATATCAAATACGCCTTTCTCTTTGATGTTTTTCAGTAAGGTATTTCGCTGTAACAGAATTTTGTTATAAGCAATAAGCGTATCCAAATAGCGGTTATCCGTTTGTGAAATCACATTGTCCATAAACTTACGTCTTTCCTCCGAACCTTCAAGTATGATGAGCGTGTCGTTGGGCGATATCATCACAAGCGGATATAAGCCTATATGGTCGGCAAGACGTTGGTAGTCTTTCTTATTCCGTTTGAACTGTTTCTTCTGATTGCGTTTCAAGCTACAGGAAACGACATCCTGCCTGTTATCTCTGTCGAACTCTCCCTGTACCATAAACCAGTTCTTCCCCTTTTTTGATATGCTGTGAGTCTATGGGATTGAAATAGGACTTGCACAGCGAAAGGTAATGTATGCCATCCAACAAGTTAGTCTTACCCGCACCATTTTCTCCCGTAAAGGCATTCACCTGCGGAATAAAGGAAAGCGTAGTTTCGGCGTAATTCTTAAAATTCAAAACGGAAAGTTGTTTCAACCACATAGATACAAAGTAAAAACTAAAAAAAGTATAAGTCAAAAAAAAGGTTGATTGGCGAGATACCAATCAACCCTTCACACTGAAGTATATGTCTAAATTATTTCACCTCTTCAAAATCAATGAACTCCCCTGCATCTTTTGCTACACGGCGTTTTTCCTTACGTGGAGGGACATAGTCCACCCTCACATCACCTTTGTTGTCCTGATAATTATATTGAGATTCCCTCTGCTTAGAGAACGGATTTCCTGTGGTATAGGTAAAAGCTATAACCCCCCTGAGATTGCTGTGCCTTCTTCATCAAGTGTTCGCCAAGCTTTTTCATGGCGAATGGCAACAACAGACGCATAGAAAACTTAAATACGTAATACGCTACAATAACAGCTAATATGAAATATAAAGCACTCATTGAATTTATATTGATTTAACCAAATATAATAAAATACTGCTCGGTCAAAGTCAAAGAAATGTCAGAGTCAAAAGCTTAACACTTTTTAAGATTTAGCCTTAAGAATAGCATTATACAACTCTTCTTGTCGATGGGTACCGATGATATACACCAAACCGTCCTTATCGGTAAGCCATACAGCATCTTTGCCTCCAGAATAGAATCTAATTTTTCCGTTTTTATGAAGGTTATAAACAGGATTATTGAAAATATAAGTACTGTAAGGCTTTTTCTCTACCGTAACAATGGAAGATAAGTCTATTTTAACCAACCTGGTGGACCATAGACCACTGAGAATGATGCAGTTGTTAGCAACTTCAGTCTTATAATGCACCAGATACATCATGATGATAGAAACCACAATGATGGAGCTTCCTACGATGAAGAAAAGCTGACGCGAAGCCAGATGATCCATATTGAGGTAATATACGATGAAGCAGAATAAAGCCAAAGTAAGCCTTAACGCTGATCCACGTCATATCCCTTCCTAGATATTGTCTTTCTACAAAAATTTTATCTTGACTCATTGCTCTGCGAAATTGCAAACTAATTTAAACACTTTTTGTGTATTATCCTCAATTTTAAATCTATCATCTAGCTGAAAGGGTGCTACCCATATGATATCACCGTTTCCATCGACTATTACGGGTACTCTCTCCTTATCCAGCACGTTGACTTTTTTTTTGGATAAAGAAATCACTTAACTTTTTGGTTCCTTTCATCCCCAAAGGTTGAAAGGAATCACCTTCCTGCCAAGAACGAATGGTCAAAGGAAACGTTAGTTTCTCAAAATCCAACAAAGCGATGTGCTTGTCTTTGACTATGGTTTTGTCCTTCGTCACTTCGCATTGAAAAGTAAAGCTTCCCCATCTAATAAATGTTTGCGCTGATGTCAAAAGTACAGGAGCTAATGCTTCCTTTTGTCGGGATAAGATTATATATTCTCTGTCGGTAACGATGATATGCGTTTCCGAAGTAAATGTCTTGCCCGGCTCCCTCCCTAAGGAGTGCAGCAGGTCAGAAAGTATATTTTTCTTAAATCCGAAAGGTTCTAGGACAAAATACAGCTCATTGAGTGTGACAGACCTTATCTTTTGCTTTTCTATAAGATAGGCTTCCGCACCTCGGGGAATAAGCAATTCCCTTCGCAGTCTTTCCGCATAAAGCTGCAGAACTTCAAGACTGTCTCTAAAGCGGCAAATATTATCTGCCATAACCTCCACAAAGTCGGGATTAAGCTTTTCAAACTCCGGAATTATATCCAGTCGTATTCTGTTGCGAGCATACTTGTTGGAGAAGTTGGACTGGTCATCGCGGAAAGGAATGCGGTAGTGCTCTACCAGGTCAGTGATTTCTTCTCTTTTAAGAAAAAGCAGCGGCCTTACTATCTTGCTGTCCTCCCTCTTTGGCAGGATACCTTGTAAGCCCAACAGTCCGGTGCCACGCGACAGGTTGAACAGCACCGTTTCTACCGAATCGTTAAGGTGATGGGCTACGGCTATCGCAACACAGCCCCTCTCTTCACTCAGCTTCCCAAACCATTCGTAGCGAAGCTCTCGAGCAGCAATCTGTATGGATACTTTATTTCTTTCGGCATAATCTGTTGTATCGAAACGAATCACATGTAAAGGCAGTTCATTTTCTTCAGCAAAATGTCTCACCAGCTGTTCGTCCATTTCCGACTCTTCCCCCCTAAGCTGAAAATTACAATGTGCAAGCTCTATGGAAAAATGGCACTGATACAGCAACCATGCCAATAGCATGGAATCCCTTCCTCCACTCACTGCCACCAAGATTTTGTCTTCCTTGGTAAACAGCTTATTCTCTTGCACATACCGTTCAAATCGCTGAAGTATATCCATATTTCAAAAGTAAGGATTAATAATTGATTTTATTTAGCATTAAAATTTATCTGTTAACATTTTTTTGCTTTTTTAATTCACTATTTTTGCCATTTGTGAAGAAGTATATATCCTTACTCTTATTGGTAGTCTTACAAGCTTTGCTAATCCAGACGGTCAGAGCACAAGACAAGATGAATATTGTCCGTTCGGACATGTCGCGCATCAATGCAAAGCTGGGGACAATGATGAACTATAATCCGCTTTACGAACACAAGGGCAATTACCTTACTGCCGACAGCGGATACCTATATAAGAATGAAATAGGTCAGGAATTTTTCGAAGCTTTCGGCAATGTGGTCATCACACAGCCATCGGGAACCTTAATATATGCAGACCATCTACACTATGATGCCAGTGCACAGCTGGCCAAGCTCACCGGCAATGTGAAGATGGAAGACCGCAACTCGGTGCTTACTACCAATTACCTTACATACAATCTACGCTCGAAAATAGGAACATATACCGGCGGTGGAAGGATTATTTCACAAAATGATACCATTACTTCCCGAAACGCGTATTATTTCGAAAACACAGGAGATGCCTATTTTCGGCATAAGGTCGTGGTACGTACCCCTTCGGTAAAAGTGTTTACAGACACTATGCGCTACAATGGTATCACAAAAAACACCTATTTTTTCGGCCCTACAAACATAAAAGGACAATAAAAACGAAAATCTTTATACCGAAAGAGGTGTATATAATACCGCTACAGGTGTTGCCTATTTCAATAAGGAAAATCTATATACCGAGGGAAGTAAGTTTCTAAAGAGCGATAGTCTCTACTACGACAGAGCTTCCGGCGTAGGACAAGCCTTCCGAAATGTTGTCTTTGTGGACACCTTGGATAAATTCTATGCTTATGGAGGCAAAGGGGTCTATAAATCCGAAGATGAGTCTATTCTGATGACGGACAAACCTTATATTGTTACCGTCATAAAAAATGAACAGGATAGCACCGCGCAAGACACCTTACAGCAAGCTAATCCCATAGAAAAACCCGTAGAAAATAAAAAGGATTCAAAAAAAGGAAGATAACAACAAAAAAAAACGGACAAGGAAAAGAAAATAGAAGAGCATTCTCTAACAGAGGAAAACTCTGAAATCACAGATGAATCAAAAGAGATTAAGGTAGAAGCCAAAGTGGATTCGGCCTATCTCACTGCCGATACGCTGTTCTCTAAGATGATATTGGTCAAAGACTATAAACCTCTAAACCTTAACCTAGACAGAAATGGAGGGCAGGTCTTGGAAGATGCTGATGAAGATTATGGTGATGAGGATGACATAAACACGCCTCCTGCCACTCAAGAGGGAACTCCTATTGAGGATAAGGGCAGCGCGGCAGCAGAAGTGAAGCCTACGCAGGCGCCGGTCACAAAGACCACACCCAAACCTGTCGGCAAACCGCCTATCCTCAATCCCGATGAAGACCGTAAACATATAGCTCACACCCTGAAGGCCGACTCTATCTTACGGCAACAGGCTGAAATCCCTAAAGAGGGACATGCGGATAGCGTCATCAACGAAGCGTTGCGTGTGGCTCAGAAGGAAGACACGACCCCAAAAGTGAAGGACAGCACCTACACCGTGTCGGATACAGCCCGTACCCGTATTGTAAAAGCATACTATAATGTGCGTCTATACAAGTCAGACTTGCAGGCGGTAGCCGATTCGGCATTCTACGCTATGCAAGATTCTATGTTCCGTTTTATGGGACGTCCTATGATTTGGGCGGAAGACTCTCAGATTTCGGCAGACACCATCTATATGCAGATTGTCAATCAACAGCTGGACAACGCTGTACTTGTCAACAATGCTTTCATGGTAAATGCTGTGGCTGACTCCACCAAGTTCAACCAGCTTAAAGGACGCAGAATAACGGCATTTTTCAAAAACAACAACATAGAGAAACTGTTTGTGGATGGAAATGCAGAAAACTTGGTATTCTCAGTCAACGAAAGGACCAACCGTATCACGGAAATGTTTCATGACCGAGGCGCGCGTATTAAAGTAACGCTGGAAAACCGAAAAATCATAGACTATATAACCATAAAGAACATAGATCAGAAAGTTTATCCCGTAACCATGATAAACGCTGAAAATGAAGTTCTTCCAGGTTTTATCTGGCGTCCTCAAGACCGTCCAAAATCCAAAGAAGACCTGCTCAACAGAAAGAGGGAACTTCCTAAGGAATGAAGAAAAAAACGGAAACAAAAGAAAATAATAATTGAAACAGAAGAAAGCAGCGATGAGGGATAAAATAAAGGAGCTCTACGAAATTGAGCTCCTTTATTTTTATATATCTTTTAAAAATTCAGCCATTTTGGAAACAGCAATAGCGCGGTGACTTATGGAATTTTTTCCTCCGCACTCATCTCTGTCAAATGTTTTGTCCGTAAACCTAGATCAAGGATAAAACAGGATACTACTAAACCGAATTCCTTTTCTTCCTTTTCTACATGGATGATTTTACCTTCGATAGCTCCTTCA
>NZ_JXAC01000010.1 GCF_000814685.1 Sphingobacterium sp. T2 | reverse complement strand
TCTTCGCACGACCTACCACATCATCCGATTTCACAGTTAAGATCTCTTGTAAGATGTTTGCTGCACCAAATGCTTCAAGTGCCCATACCTCCATCTCTCCGAAACGCTGACCACCAAACTGAGCTTTACCTCCTAATGGCTGTTGCGTGATCAAGGAGTAAGGACCTATAGAACGAGCGTGCATTTTGTCATCCACCATGTGTCCTAATTTCAACATGTAGATTACCCCTACTGTTGTAGGCTGGTCGAAACGCTCTCCCGTCAAACCGTTATACAAGTAGGTACGACCTGACTTAGGTAATCCAGCTTTGGCAACCCATTCTTCTACCTGATCCATCTCTGCACCATCGAAGATTGGTGTTGCGAATTTAACACCTAACTTCTGGCCTGCCCATCCAAGAACGGTTTCGTAGATCTGTCCCAAGTTCATACGTGAAGGCACCCCTAGAGGTTCAACACGATATCTACAGGAGTACCATCTTCCAAAAACGGCATATCTTCGTCACGAACGATCTTAGCACAATACCTTTGTTACCGTGACGTCCTGCCATCTTATCTCCTACTCTCAACTTACGCTTCTTAGCGATGTAAACTTTAGCCATCTGTACGATACCAGATGGAAGTTCATCACCCACAGAAATCGCAAATTTCTCACGCTTGAACGCACCTAACTCCTCGTTAAGCTTAATATTGTAGTTGTGAAGAGCTAATTTGATAAGTTCATTTTTATCCTCATCTGTAGTCCATCCTAATGGGTTAACATTAGTATAGTCTAGATCAGACAAGATTTTTTGAGTGAACTTAGCACCTTTTGGTACTAACAGCTCTTTATATACGTTGTAAACACCTTGGCTTGTTTTTCCGTTCACGATAGTGAATAACTTCTCTACCAAACGGTCTTTCAACGCCTTTTTGTTTTTCTCGTGCTCTAATTCTAACTTCTCTAAAGCTTTTCTTTCCGCTTCTTTAGACATTTTCTTCGCACGAGAGAACAGTTTAGTATCGATAACCACACCGCTTATTGAAGGAGGAGTTTTCAATGAAGCATCCTTAACATCTCCAGCTTTATCACCGAAAATCGCACGTAACAATTTTTCTTCTGGAGAAGGATCAGACTCTCCTTTTGGAGTAATCTTACCGATCAAGATATCTCCTTCTTTAACTTCAGCACCTACACGGATAATACCGTTTTCGTCCAAGTCTTTAGTAGCCTCTTCCGAAACGTTTGGAATATCCGCAGTAAGCTCTTCCTCTCCACGTTTTGTATCTCTCACTTCCAATTCAAACTCTTCAATGTGTATCGAAGTAAAGATATCTTGAGATACTACACGTTCAGAGATTACGATCGCATCCTCAAAGTTGTATCCTTGCCATGGCATGAACGCTACTTTCAAGTTGCGACCTAATGCTAACTCACCATTTTGAGTAGCGTAACCTTCACACAATACCTGTCCTTTTGACACTCGTTGCCCTTTCTTAACGATAGGCTTCAAGTTGATACAAGTATTCTGGTTGGTTTTCTTAAACTTGATTAATTTATATGTTTTTACATCGTCATCGAAAGATACAAGACGTTCTTCCTCCGTACGATCGTAACGGATTTTAATCACCTCAGCATCAACATATTCAACTACGCCATCACCTTCCGCATTAATCAAGGCACGAGAGTCTGATGCTACGCGCGCTTCAAGACCTGTACCTACGATAGGTGCTTCAGGACGCAATAGAGGAACAGCTTGACGTTGCATGTTCGATCCCATCAACGCACGGTTCGCATCGTCGTGCTCCAAGAAAGGAATCAATGAAGCCGCGATAGAAGTAATCTGGTTTGGCGCAACGTCCATATAGTCCAATTTCTCAGGCTCGATAATAGGGAAGTCACCCTCAAATCTGGCCTTTACTTTTTCATCCAAGAAGTTTCCTTCATCGTCGTACTGCGCATTAGCTTGAGCGATAGTTTTACCGTCTTCATCTTCTGCTGACAAGTAAACTACAGGCTCATCTACTACTACTTTTCCATTTTTAACCTTACGATAAGGGGTTTCGATGAAGCCTAAACTGTTGATCTTAGCATGAACAGACAATGAAGAAATCAAACCGATGTTCGGACCTTCCGGTGTTTCGATGGTACACAAACGACCGTAGTGCGTATAGTGAACGTCACGCACCTCGAAACCGGCACGCTCACGAGAAAGACCACCAGGACCTAACGCCGAAAGACGACGCTTGTGCGTAATCTCAGCCAATGGGTTGGTTTGATCCATGAACTGAGAAAGCTGGTTGGTTCCGAAGAAGGAATTGATCACTGAAGAAAGTGTACGTGCATTGATCAAATCAGTTGGTGTAAACACTTCGTTGTCGCGGATGTTCATACGCTCACGAATAGTACGTGCCATACGAGCCAAACCAACACCGAACTGTGCATACAACTGCTCACCTACAGTACGTACACGACGGTTTGACAAGTGGTCAATATCATCTACTTCCGCTTTTGAGTTGATCAAGTCGATCAAGTACTTCACGATAGCGATGATATCTTCACGTGTCAACACACGAATATCAGGATCAATATCCAAGTTTAATTTGCGGTTGATACGGTAACGACCTACATCACCCAAATCGTAACGCTTATCTGAGAAGAACAAACGGTCGATAATACCGCGTGCAGTTTCTTCATCAGGTGGTTCGGCGTTACGCAACTGGCGATAGATGTGTTCTACCGCTTCTTTTTCCGAGTTAGAAGTATCCTTCTGTAATGTGTTATATATAATCGAATAGTCCACATCGTTGTTGTCATCTTCCTTCGCTAAGATGATAGACTTAACGCCGGCTTCAAGAATCAAATCGATGTGATCTTCTTCTAGTATAGTCTCACGCTCAAGGATAATTTCGTTACGGTCGATAGATACTACCTCCCCTGTATCTTCGTCCACGAAATCTTCCGTCCATTTGTTTAATACTCTGGCCGCAAGACGACGACCTACGTATTTCTTAAGACCGGTTTTACTAACTTTAACTTCATCTGCTAAGCCGAATAATTCTAAGATATCTTTATCTGAGTCGTATCCGATAGCACGCAATAAAGTAGTAACCGGGAATTTTTTCTTACGATCGATATATGCGTACATCACGTTGTTAACGTCTGTAGCAAACTCGATCCAAGATCCTTTAAAAGGAATTACCCTTGCCGAATAAAGTTTTGTACCGTTTGTGTGTCTACTCTGACCGAAGAAAACACCAGGAGAACGATGCAACTGAGATACAATTACACGCTCGGCACCATTGATAACGAAAGTACCTTTTGGTGTCATGTATGGAATTGTACCTAAATAAACATCCTGTACTATGGTTTCGAAATCTTCGTGTTCTTCGTCATTACAAGACAACTTCAATTTTGCTTTTAAAGGCACGCTATAAGTTAACCCACGCTCAATACACTCTTGTATGTCATAACGTGGTGGATCAATATAATAATCCAAAAACTCTAGCACGAATATGTTTCTTGAATCAGTAATAGGGAAGTTTTCAGCGAAAACCTTGTACAACCCTTCCTGATGGCGGTTATCAGAAGTAGTTTCTAATTGAAAAAACTCCTTGAAAGATTGCAATTGCACATCCAAGAAATACAGGATAATCGATAACCTTCTTACTTGTTGCAAAATTTATTCTTTCGTTTTGAATATTATTGTTTGCCAAGGGAATAAGATTTTTAGTTTAAAAAAACTGAACTTTATTTTGCTGTTTAAGCATGACAAAAAGACGCCAGCAAACGTCTGTCCTGTCGGATTTAATGTATTAAAACGGGAATAGACTCTGATAAAACTATCAGAGTCTAACCTCGTTTTGACGATATTTGAAATTACTTAATTTCAACTACAGCACCAGCTTCTTCTAATTGTTTTTTCAAAGCTTCAGCTTCGTCTTTAGAAACGCCAGTTTTTAATTCTTTAGGAGCACCGTCAACTAAATCTTTAGCTTCTTTTAAGCCTAAACCAGCTAAGTCTTTAACTAATTTAACTACAGCTAATTTTTGGCCACCAGCGTCTTTCAAGATAACGTCGAATGAAGTTTTCTCCTCAGCAGCACCAGCGCCACCGTCAGCTGGAGCAGCAGCAACTGCAACTGCAGCAGCAGCAGGCTCGATACCGTACTCGTCTTTTAAAGATATCAGCTAATTCTTTAACTTCTTTTACTGTTAAGTTAACTAACTGTTCAGCAAGTTGTTTTAAATCTGCCATTTTATTTTGATTTTTTGAATGTTCTTAAAAAATATTGTTAATTAATCCACGAACTTAATTCAACCTTTTTGATAGAGGACGTTCGTTATCCTCTTTGTTCTAAAGCTTTAAGCACACCTGAAATGGTATTTCCACCCGATGAAAGAGCAGAGATAACATTTTTCGCTGGCGATTGAAGTGCCAAGATAATATCGCCGATAAGCTCTTCTTTCGATTTCAAGCTTACTAATGCGTCGATTTGTTTGTCGCCTACGAAAACAGTCTCTTGGATATAAGCTGCTTTCAAGATAGGTTTATCGCTCTCTTTACGCAATTGCTTGATCAATTTCGCTGGAGCATTACCAGTCGAAGAGAATAAAATAGTAGAAGCACCTTTAAGTACACCAACAAGTTCTGGTGCGTCTATTCCTGCTTCGATTAAAGCCTTCTCAAACAAAGTGTTTTTAGCCACTTGCATTTTGATGCCAGCATCGAAACATTTACGGCGTATTACGTTGACTTTTTCAACAGTTAAATCAGCAGTATCAGTAATGTAGAAGTTACCGTAAGATTTAATCTGTTCGGCCAAAGCTTGAACAATTTCTTGTTTTTCTTCTTTTCTCATGATTAAATTCCTGCTACTGATTTAGTTTCAACTGGAATACCTGGACTCATTGTTGATGAGATATGGATACTCTTGAAGTATGTTCCCTTAGCTGCTGAAGGCTTTAACTTTGCAATAGTCTGTAATACTTCTAATGCATTCTCATAAATCTTCTCTGCAGGGAAAGACACTTTTCCAATTGATGTATGGATGATACCGTTTTTGTCAACTTTAAAATCGATTTTACCACCTTTTACATCTGCTACAGCTTTTCCTACTTCAGTAGTTACTGTACCAGTTTTAGGGTTAGGCATTAAGTTTCTTGGACCTAAGATACGACCCAATTTACCAACTTTAGCCATTACCGAAGGCATAGTGATAATAATGTCAACGTCAGTCCAACCACCTTCAATTTTGCTGATATACTCATCTAGACCTACGTAGTCTGCACCGGCAGCTTTAGCTTCTTCTTCCTTATCAGGAGTTACTAAAGCCAAAACACGTACAGTTTTACCAGTTCCGTGAGGTAATGTCGCAATACCACGAACCATTTGATTCGCTTTACGTGGATCTACGCCTAAACGCACGTCGATATCCACAGAAGCATCAAACTTAGTTGTAGTAATGTCTTTAACCAAAGCCGCAGCTTCTGCTAAAGTATACGCCTTACCAGCTTCAATTTTGGATAGTGCCGCTTTTTGATTTTTTGTTAATCTAGCCACTTTCTTAAACTGATTTCGTTAATTAATTTTTCCAAGGAGCGTCACCTGTAACAGTGATACCCATACTACGAGCTGTACCAGCTACCATACGCATTGCTGATTCTAAAGTAAACGCGTTCAAGTCTGGCATTTTATCTTTGGCGATAGCCTCCACTTGCTCCCATGTAATAGAAGCAACTTTCTTACGGTTAGGCTCACCAGATCCACTCTTAATTTTAGTAACCTCTTTCAACTGAACAGCTACCGGTGGAGTTTGATGATAAAATCAAAAGACTTGTCGGCATAAACAGTGATCACAACAGGCAATACTTGTCCTGGTTTGTCTTGCGTACGAGCGTTGAACTGTTTACAGAAATCCATAATATTCACACCCTTAGCACCCAAAGCCGGGCCCACTGGAGGTGATGGATTTGCTGCACCGCCCTTCACTTGTAATTTTACTAACGCACTGACTTCTTTTGCCATTTTTTTTTGTGTTTTAATTTGTTAAATGTTTGTTAGTAAGTTGGAAGCAATAACGTAACATTTTTTATCGTATATATCGTATAGTGGAAAACCAAAGTTTACACATCTAAACGAGGTGCAAAGATAACAAGAAGTTCTGAATTCCAAAAGGTTTCAACGAAAAATTTTCCACATTTTGCGTCAAAAAAATTTTTCAATTAAACCTTTTACCCGAATATCATGTATTAAGAAAGGGCTTAATCCGAAAATTAAGCCCTTTGAATATCTTCTATGCACCTACGCTTTTATTCTTTTTCCACTTGCATATAATTCAGCTCCAAAGGAGTCTTACGACCGAATACTTTAACCATTACGGTCAATTTCTTCTTATCCTCATGAACCTCTTCGATCTCTCCGGTGAAGCCATTGAAAGGACCATCGATAACTTTCACCGATTCACCAACGTAATATGCTACATTGATCGACTCACCTTGCTCTGCCATCTCATCCACTTTACCCAAGATTCTATTTACTTCAGATGGACGCAAAGGAATCGCATTACCTTCTTTATCTCCCAAGAAACCGATTACGCTATTTAATTTTTTTATAGCGTGCTCAATCTCACCGTTCAATGCTGCTTCTATAAGCACATATCCTGGATAGTAGTTACGTTCTTTGGCAATCTTCTTGCCATCGCGCATCTGGTAATACTTTTCCATCGGAATTAAAACCTGAGGTACCAAGTGTTGGATACCCAGACGATTTACTTCCGCTTCCACGTATTGCTTCACCTTCTTCTCTTTACCACTTACAGCACGAACTACGTACCACTTTAAATTTTGATCAGCCATAATATTATCTTTTCGATAAACTTTACTTAGTACCGTACAACAACTCCAGAATATTGCTTGAAGCTTTATCCATAACCAGTACTACTAAAGCTATGATCACCGAGGCTACAAGTACCACAACCGCATGATTTTGCAATTGAGCCCAAGTAGGCCAAGTAACCTTTCCTGTCACCTCTTGATAAGACTCCTTAATAAAATCCAGTACTTTAGCCATTTGATTGTTTATTTAAGTTTTAGCACGGGCACCAGGACTCGAACCCAGACCAAAGGTTTTGGAGACCTTCGTTCTACCTTTAAACTATGCCCGTGTGTTTTGTTGTTTTGTGATGCAAATATAGCGTTCTGATAGCATTAGACCAAATATTTTTTGCTTTTTTTTTGACTTTCAGAGCACTTTTTTTTAATCTGAAAAAAATAAGCTAATCAGCCTCAGCTAATTAGCTTATTTTATTATATTTCGCCAATCTATCCGAATAGATTAAGCAATGATTTCAGTTACCTGACCAGCACCTACTGTACGGCCACCTTCGCGGATCGCGAAACGTAAACCTTTTTCCATTGCGATAGCGCTAATCAATTTAACAGTGATTGTAACGTTATCACCTGGCATAACCATTTCAGTACCTTCTGGTAAAGTGATCTCACCAGTTACGTCAGTAGTACGGAAATAGAATTGAGGGCGGTATTTGTTGAAGAATGGAGTGTGACGACCACCTTCAGCTTTTGATAATACGTAAACCTCAGCTTTGAACTCAGTGTGAGGAGTTACAGTACCTGGTTTACAGATTACCATACCACGTTTGATATCAGTTTTTTCGATACCACGTAACAATAAACCTACGTTATCACCGGCTTCACCGTAATCCAAGATTTTACGGAACATTTCCACACCAGTTACAGTAGATTTTAAGTTTTCAGCACCCATACCCAAGATTTCAACTGGGTCACCAGTGTTGATTACACCTCTTTCGATACGACCTGTTGCTACTGTACCACGACCAGTGATTGAGAATACGTCCTCGATAGGCATCAAGAATGGAAGATCATTCAAACGTGGAGGAATTGGAATGTAGTTATCTACAGCAGCCATCAAGTCTACGATAGATTGTACCCATTTCTCTTCACCATTCAACGCACCTAAAGCAGAACCACGAATTACTGGAACTTCATCACCAGGGAATTCGTAGAAGTTCAACAATTCGCGAACTTCCATTTCTACTAAGTCTAACAACTCAGGGTCGTCTACTAAGTCAACTTTATTTAAGAACACTACAAGAGCAGGTACACCTACTTGACGTGCTAACAAGATGTGCTCACGAGTTTGAGGCATCGGACCGTCAGTAGCAGCAACAACGATGATAGCACCGTCCATTTGCGCAGCACCAGTTACCATGTTTTTCACATAGTCGGCGTGACCTGGACAGTCAACGTGTGCATAGTGACGATTTTCTGTTTGATATTCTACGTGAGATGTATTGATAGTGATACCAACGTTTCTTTTTCTTCAGGAGCTGAGTCGATAGAGTCAAATGAACGAGCTTCTGATAAACCTCTATCAGCTAATACTTTAGTGATAGCTGCAGTTGTAGTAGTTTTACCGTGGTCAACGTGACCGATTGTACCTATGTTTAAGTGCGGTTTACTACGGTCAAATTTCTCTTTTGCCATGTTTATGCGAATTAGTAATTATTAAATATTTCCTATTAAATTCTTTACAAAAATAAAAAAAAATTTTGTAGAGCCAAAGATGGGATTTGAACCCACGACCTCTTCCTTACCAAGGAAGTGCTCTACCCCTGAGCTACTTCGGCTTATGATCAAAAGTTTACTTACGACATAATGCCTCCACCTTACACACTATTTCTTATGAAAGATAGAGACTGAAAAACCTTTGAAAAATTAGAGCGGAAGACGAGGTTCGAACTCGCGACCTATAGCTTGGAAGGCTATCGCTCTACCAACTGAGCTACTTCCGCTTATTTTGTTTACAACCTCTAGTATCGACTAATTGTAAACTACAACTTTCGTGTGGAGGGAGAAGGATTCGAACCTTCGAAGCCGAAGCAACGGATTTACAGTCCGTCCCATTTGACCGCTCTGGAACCCCTCCAAACCAGTGATTTCTCACTTTAGAGCCTCCTATCGGGATCGAACCAATGACCTACTGATTACAAGTCAGTTGCTCTACCAGCTGAGCTAAGGAGGCTTTTATTTTAGTATTTTATCAAACTCTCGAAGAACTCCTACTCTTTCGAGTAGCTGGTGCAAAGATAGAAAAATTCATTCCAAATTTGCAAGAGAATTTTTTAAAATATTTTCTTTATTTTCTTTCTTAAAGAACTCACTCAAAAACGCCTTATTTGTATCACTTAGTTCGTTTTTGATGATGCAAAGATAGACAGCAGATTGACATTTCAAAAATTTTTGGAGTAAAAATTTTAGGCTTTAAAGCCATAATGCTGATATGCAGCACAATAATTTTTATCCGCCAAACAATTATCCGTATTTGCAAGTTTATTAATCTATATTTGCACCGTTGACTTTTGACAAATTTTACTAATGAGATTACCGGTTTTAGTTCTGTTATTTTGTTGTTTCATATCCGCACAAGCACAACAACCGAAAGGTTTAATCAAAAGACTTATTCATAAAACATTTTCCACCGAGGTAGACTCTTCCGGCAATGGCAACAGTTTTTTTGTCGTTCCGGCCTTTGGCTATGCTCAAGAAACGGGAGCCGAAATAGGTGTTGCGGCTACCTACAACTTTTTCCTAGACAAAACATCTTCCTCTCGAAAAACTTCTACCCTCACTCTGATAAGTACTTTCACTACAAAAGGACAAAAGAAAATTAACACATAACGCCGAACTGTGGACAAAGGATAATGATTATCATATCCTCTTAGAGCTACGAGCTAGAGACTGGCCATTCAACTTTTATGGCATAGGAAACAAAACCAGAAAGGCGGATGAAGACCTACTGGATCACACTTTGTACAGGGTAAAAGTAGAAGTAGAGAAAAAGATTGCAAACCACATTTACCTGGGACTCAACAGCAGCTACGACCACTTCAAATTTGCAGATCAGGAAGCTGATGGAATCTTTGACACTCTCCCACTTTACGGTAAAGATGGAGGGCAATATGTTACATTTGGCTTTTCCGCGCTTTATGACAGCAGAGACTTACCAACCTATAGTAACACAGGCATCTATCTACGCATTAAAGGAACTTATGCTCCCCGTTTCTTTACATCCAAAGATTATAAAGGAACTATGATCGAGGCCGACCTGCGTGGATTCAAGAAATTATACCGGAATGTAAACTTAGCCGCACAAATTCTTTACAGGGGAACATACGGGCATAATTTACCTTTTTATACCCTAAGAGATTTGGGAGGAGACATGACTATGCGGGGCTATTATCTCGGAAGATACCGCGACAAAAACTATATAGCCACGCAAGCCGAAATCCGCTACCGCTTTCATCCGCGTCTTGGCATCAATGCCTTTGCCGGCACAGGAACTACCTTCTCGAAAACCTTCTCTGCACGTCTTGTTCCTTCCTACGGCATCGGGGGAAGATATTTTTATAGCTTGAAGCATGCCAGCAGTATCAGATTAGACTACGCTATCGGCGAACAAAGACATGGAGAAAAAAGACAGTCCGGCATCTATCTAAGCATTGCCGAAGCATTTTAATACAGCCAATAAGGATAGCGCAGCTTAAAATATTCTTTACGCTGCTCTTTCCTTTTGCATATTATCCCTAGCTCGAAAAGATCTATAAGCACAACAAATCGGGAGTCCCTCTGAAGCTGTTGCCACAGCGGTTCAGAGGCATGACGATGTGGCAGCTCCACGAAAAGCATAAAATATTTTTCTTGTAGCGCCACAAGCTCCTCCACCGTATAATCAATAAGAGAAAGTGTGCAGAATTGCTCTTGAGTGTAGCCTTGTTTTTCAAAGTAGCGGACAATGGCTGCCTGCAGGGATTCTTTATTTCGCTTATTTTTTCTGCTATAGATTATCTGCTCCGCCAAACTATAAACGAATGGGGAGTGCGTTCCATGACGAGAATTGGAAGTGAGGAAGTGCAGGATTTTCTTAGCAAAATAAAGCATAAGCAAAAATAACAATACATTAACATTCGAATAGAAAAAATAAACTTTATTTGTACACAATAAATGTGAACGATTTTTGCTAATTTATTACCATGAATGATAGAGAACTTAGGGCATTGATCTCATTACTTGATGATCCGGATGAAGAGATTTTCAAACAACTGGAGCAGCAGCTTATCACCTGCGGTCCAGAGGTCATCCCTTTGCTGGAAGAAAACTGGGAGTCCACATTCGATCCTTTATCACAATCAAGGATTGAAAACATCATTCATAAGATACAGTTTGACCAGATTGTCAACGACCTACAGTTATGGGATTTAAAAAATAGCGAAGACCTTTTAGAAGGATTGCTCATCGTCAACCGTTATCAATATCCCAATCTAGACGAAAGCTTGGTGAGCCTCACCTTAGCCGAATTAAAAAGAAGCATATGGCTTCAGCTTATGTATGATATGAATCCTATCGAAAAGGTAAAGCTTCTCAACAATGTTATCTTCCGCGAATTTGGTCTTGCGGGCAACACCGCCAACTACCATGACCCACAAAACTCTTTTATCCATAAAGTTTTGGAAACCAAACGAGGCAATCCCATCTCATTGACCTGCATCTATTGTCTTATTGCACAACAGCTGGACATCCCTATTTATGGAGTGAACCTACCAAAACATTTTGTTGCCGCTTATATGGAAGATCCGGATAGTACCCCCCTATTTTACATTAACACTTTCAATCGGGGACAAATTATGAGTCAGAACGACATCTATTCTTTCCTTCGTCAGCTCAATCTTCCCGCTAGTGACGAATACACTATGCCATGTACAAATAAAGCCATTATCAAACGCGTATTACGCAATTTAATAACGGCTTATGAGCAAGCGGGAAATCCTCAGAAAAGAGAGGAAATCACAATATTACTTCAAATTTTAGAGGGTTAACGGGCATCCAACGAAAGGCTCATCGGTGTCCTATTGTTAAAGTTCAACACACCCGTTGGTGCCACATTCCCTTGGTCGCTGATCAAAAACCTTAACACTCTTTTAGTTTCTATATCCGCCACATAAAGATATTTTCCATCTTCCCGAGGATCTATAGCGATATCCATAGGCTGCTTCAACATCGTGGCATTACCGCTGATGACACGGGTAGGTGTCAGTGTCTGAGTTGAAGTATGCGACGAGAAGTTTTCAAAAATCAACACCCTTCCCTCGAAGGTCGTACCCTGCACCACAGTATAGTCCGTCAGCACCAAAATATCCTTCGATGGTGAATAAGAAATCCCTCTCAGGTTGCGTGAGCCGTCAACCGTCAACGTAAAGGTCGGATTGACATTTAAAACAGAATCCACCCTATCGTTTAGTGCAGGCAGGAAGTTTTTATACACCACCACACCTCCCTGATCTCCCGTTTTCACGATAAACAGGTCATTCTCATGTCCTGTTATTCCCCATGGAACATAGTTGAGTGTTGTCTGGAATCGTGGCTTAGAATAAAACCCCGAGCTTGTAGGTCGCAAAAAAGCATACAAGTGTGCATCCGGAATAGTGTCCGACTTATTCAAAGCCAGTAAGAAGGCATTGCTCGTATTTGTGCCACTATTTACCACCGTATAATACATCCCCCTCACATTATCTAACTTACGGTTCGAAAGTTTGGCACGCGAGCCTATGGTACCTCGTATATCTACTGACAGCACGTTGATGGTTGTATCCATAGTGCCTGGTGTATTCATGCTAGACTGAAAAATCAGTCCATCCGAAAGGGGAGAAAAGTGAATGGTCTTACCTCCTTTAGCGGCAGAAACATATTTTTTAAAGGTGCTCTCACTAGGCAGCTGATCCTCATCCACCGGATCCACTACCCACACATTCTCGAAATTTGTAGAAGCGCCGGCCTGATAATCAGACGTAGAAACATACAAACGGGAAAAAGATTTGATATCACGTATCGGTGGTTCATCATCGTCTCTCATACACGACACTACCGTCACCAGAAGAGGAATAAGACAAATCAGGAATCTATGCATATAAAAGTTTCTTATCAACATGTTACAATTATACAAATGTATAAATTTTTTGATGTTATCTAATCAAACGAAAGCGGCCGAACAAAGGCTACATGTGTGAAGAGACTTTTAAAAGTAGGATTTATTGTGTAAAATTGCGGTGCAATACCACTTTGGGTGATATGGACAACAAGAAAGAGTTTAAACGTGAAAAACTTGTCTTACCTAACGAAGGCAAAAAATTGCTTCTTCATTCGTGCTGTGCACCTTGTTCGGGAGAAGTGATGGAAGCTTTGATTGCGTCGGATATAGACTTCACAATATATTTTTACAATCCGAATATTCATCCTCGCAAGGAATACGAAATCCGTAAGGAGGAGAACAAGCGCTTTGCGGAAAAGCACAACATTCCGTTTATTGATGCCGACTACGATGTAGACCATTGGTTTGAACTAGCCAAAGGTATGGAATTTGAACCTGAACGTGGCATACGCTGCACTATGTGCTTCGAACATGCGCGTTTGAAAAAACCGCCGAATACGCGGCGGCCAATGGCTTTGATGTCATCACCAGCTCCTTGGGTATTTCGCGCTGGAAAAATATGGAACAAATCAACGACTGTGGCTTGCGAGCAGCATCCCGCTATCCAGGACTGGAATACTGGACCTTCAACTGGCGCAAAAAAGGAGGTTCCGCCAGAATGCTGGAAATCAGCAAGCGAGAGAAATTCTACATGCAGGAATACTGCGGATGCGCCTATTCTCTGCGAGACACCAACAAATGGCGTGTAGCCAATGGCAGAGAAAAAATAAAAATAAGGTGTCAAATATTACGGAGAAGAAGAGAAGGATGAAAACAAATAAAAATTATCAAAAATAATTGCATCCTTCATATAAAAAGATTAATTTTGCAGGCTCAAATACAAGATTGTGAACTATCTAAAACAATATAGAATCCCATTTTCAGGATTAGCCGCAGGCAATCACGATTTTGAATTTGAAATTGGTGATAAGTTCTTTGACTGCTATGAGCATTCGTTGGTGAAGAAAGGTAATCTTAACGCGCAGGTTTCTCTTCAGAAACAAGAGACCATGCTTATCGTTACCTTCCATATCCAAGGAACAATCCAGTTGACGTGTGACGTCTGCCTGAATGATTTTGACTCCCCTACCGATTTTGAGGAAAGGGTAATTGTCAAATTTGTTCAGGAGGAGTGGGCTGACGACAGTGAAGATGACGATGTCATCGTGCTGAAAAAGACCGACTACGAATTGGATATAGCAACTTTGTTGTACGATTACATCAATGTGCGTGTTCCTTATTACACCAAATGTAGCGAACAAGGATTGAACATTACGTGTGATCCAGAGATGCTGGCAAGAATCAGCAACGAAGAACAACAATCATCGGAAATTACTGAAGAAACTATAGACCCACGTTGGGCAGCATTAATGAATATTAAAAACAATTAAAAACATAATACGAGATGGCACATCCAAAACGTAAGACTTCGAAATCAAGAAGAGACAAAAGAAAGAACGCACTATAAGGCTGAAAGACCTACTTTAACAGTATGTAAAGAGACTGGGGCTGTACACGTACCTCACAGAGCGTACGAAGTTGATGGCAACTTATATTACAACGGTAAACTGATCGTTGAAAACGCTAAAGCAGTCTAAAAATAATCTTTATATAAAACATCCCAAACGAAGTAAAAAAATATTTTTTTACTTTATTTTGGGATGTTTTTGCGTATTATTGAAGTAGAAAAATAATAACGGATGAAGATAGGATTAGACGTTCTTGGTGGGGATTACGCCCCAAAATCAACTATTTTAGGGGCTATTGAAGCCCAGAAAGTTCTTTCAGCGGATCAACGCATCGTGTTGATCGGTGACGAAGAAGAAACTAAAAAAAGTATAGAAGCAGCCGGAAGTAGACACATCCTTATTTGACTATGTTCATGCTCCCGATGCCATATCTATGCACGAGCATCCGACAAAAGCTATTACCCAAAAGCCAAACTCCAGTATTGCAAGAGGCTTTGAGCTACTAAAAAATGGGGAAATAGACTCCTTCTCTTCAGCTGGAAACACGGGAGCCATGCTTGTTGGCGCTATGTTCAGCGTAAAACCCATCGCAGGAGTGTTACGACCAGCTATTGCCACCAATGTTCCAAAACTAAAAAGTGGATTCGGCATCCTTCTAGATGTGGGCGCCAATGCAGACTGTAAGCCCGAAATGCTGAACCAGTTCGCCATTTTAGGAAGTCTGTACGCAGAATACGTCTATGGAATCGAAAACCCTAAAGTAGGTTTGCTCAACATTGGCGAAGAAGAAGAAAAAGGAAATGCATTGACAACCTCAACCTATCCTCTACTTAAAACTAATTCCAAAATTAATTTCATAGGCAACGCCGAAGGTCGTGATTTGTTTACAGATCACGCAGATGTATATGTATGTGATGGATTTACAGGCAATGTGGTATTGAAGCTTGCTGAATCTTTTTATGTAGTTACTTTGAAAAAAGGTTTTAAGGATGATTTCTTTGATAGGTTCAACTATGAGCAATATGGAGGCAGTCCTATTTTAGGGGTGAATGCACCGGTCATCATCGGACATGGCATCTCCTCTCCTACTGCTATCAAAAACATGATATTACTATCTAAGGATATGATCGAGTCGAGATTTATCGACAAGATGAAAAATGCTTTTAACTAACATTATATGTCTAAAATTCACGCAGCTATTACGGCGGTAAACGGATATGTTCCTGATTACATTCTAACAAACAAGGAACTGGAAACAATGGTTGATACCAACGATGAATGGATCGTAACACGCACAGGTATCAAAGAACGTCGTATTCTAAAAGGAAAAGGATTAGCGACATCAGATCTTGCTGTTCCGGCAGTAAAAGGATTATTGGAAAAAAGAGGCATCACAGCTGAAGAAATTGAGCTTATCATCTTCTGTACCAGTACTCCCGACATGCTTTTCCCTGCTACAGCAAACATCTTAGCTGACAAAATCGGAGCAAAAAATGCATGGGGTTATGACCTTCAAGCAGCATGTTCCGGATTTTTATTCGGATTGACTACAGGCGCTCAGTTCATCGAATCGGGCAAACATAAAAAAGTATTGGTAGTAGGTGCCGACAAAATGTCTTCGGTAGTGAACTACAATGACCGTAACACCTGCATCCTTTTTGGAGATGGTTGTGGCGCAGTATTGTTAGAGCCAAACACCGAAGGAATGGGTATTCTAGACTCTCTACTTAAAAACTGACGGCTCCGGTGGCCAATACCTAAATATCAAAGGTGGAGGCTCCTTGAACCCTGCCACCCACGAAACGGTAGACGCCGGCATGCACTATGCATACCAAGAAGGCCGTACCGTATTCAAGTTTGCTGTTACAAATATGGCAGAGGTTACCCATGAAATCATGGTACGTAACAACCTAACAGCAGAAAATGTGGATTGGTTAGTACCACATCAAGCCAACAAAAGGATTATCGACGCTACCGCTGAACGCGCCGGCCTTCCTGAAGAAAAGGTGATGATCAACATCCATAGATACGGTAATACAACCAGTGCAACCATTCCATTATGTCTATGGGAGTGGGAAGATAAGCTGAAAAAAGGAGACAACTTAGTGTTGGCAGCCTTTGGAGGCGGATTCACCTGGGGATCGGTATACCTAAAATGGGCTTACTAATTATTTGACTAAGACACATTTTTGCTATATTTACCGACTATTTGTAATAATTAACTTTAACTTTTAAAAAACGTACTATCATGGGTATGGACATTAAGCAAATTCAAGACTTGATTAAGTTTGTTTCAAAATCAGGTGTGAATGAAGTATCAATCGAAGAAAAAGATTTCAAAATTACCATAAAAACCAATCAAGAGCCAACTATTGTTACGGCAAATATTCCTGCTGCTCCGGTAGCGGCCGCTCCTACGCAGGCTCTTCCAGCTGCTCCTGCACCTGCACCAGCAGCTCCTACAGCACCGGCAGCACCTGTTGAGGACAGCTCAAAATACATCACCGTAAAATCACCGATGATCGGTACATTCTACCGTGCACCAGGACCAGACAAAGCTCCTTTCGTCAATGTAGGTGATGAAATTTCTGTAGGAAAAGTATTATGTATCATTGAAGCAATGAAATTGTTCAATGAGATTGAATCGGAAGTTTCTGGTAAGATTGTTAAAATCTTAGTAGACGACGCACAACCAGTTGAATACGATCAACCATTATTCTTAGTTGATCCTAGATAAGCTAAAAGCTGCTTCATAGCAGCTCTTTTTGCATTTACTACAGTGTCTATACAGAAACTGATTCAATTGGTATAATAAGTCATTTTATGTTCAAAAAAATATTAATAGCGAATAGAGGCGAAATCGCTTTACGCATCATCCGCACATGCCGTGAGATGGGCATTAAGAGTGTAGCCGTATACTCTACAGCAGATAAGGACAGTTTGCATGTACGTTTTGCTGATGAAGCGGTATGTATAGGACCTCCAGCAAGTAAAGATTCTTATCTCAATATTCCTAATATCATTGCGGCAGCAGAATTAACAAATGCTGACGCCATTCACCCGGGATATGGTTTCCTTTCCGAAAATGCTAAATTCTCGGCCATCTGTGCTGAATACGGCATCAAATTTATTGGTGCTACGGCAGAGCAGATCGAAAAAATGGGGGACAAAGCTGCGGCTAAGGAAACTATGAAAAAAGCGGGCGTACCTACAGTACCGGGATCAGACGGTATAGTTCCGAACATCAAAGAAGGTATCAAGATAGCCAACGAGATTGGATACCCTGTCATCATCAAGGCTACTGCCGGAGGCGGTGGACGTGGTATGCGTATCGTATGGAAAGACGAAGATTTCGAAGCTAACTGGGAGTCGGCACGTCAAGAAGCCGGTGCAGCATTCGGTAACGATGGTCTTTACATAGAGAAATATGTGGAAGAGCCTCGTCACATCGAAATCCAAATCATCGGAGACCAATACGGCAAAGTATGTCACCTGTCGGAACGAGACTGCTCTATCCAGCGCCGTCACCAAAAGCTTGTTGAGGAATCTCCTTCTCCGTTTATCACACCGGAGTTGCGTGCAAAGATGGGAGAAGCCGCAATACGCGGAGCAAAAGCCGTAAACTACGAAGGTGCCGGAACTATCGAATTTTTAGTAGACAAACACGGCAACTTCTACTTTATGGAAATGAACACCCGTATCCAGGTGGAGCACCCAGTGACCGAAGAGGTTATTAACTTCGACTTAATCAAAGAACAGATAAAAGTCGCTGCCGGTATTCCTATCTCGGGTAAAAACTACGAGCCAACAATGCACGCCATCGAATGTCGTATCAACGCGGAAGATCCGTTCAACAACTTCAGACCTTCTCCGGGAAAAATCACCAACTTTCATTCTCCGGGAGGCCATGGAGTACGGGTGGACACACACGTATATTCTGGATATACCATCCCGCCAAACTATGATTCTATGATTGCGAAGCTTATCTGTGTGGCACAAACACGTGAAGAAGCTATCGCGACAATGGAAAGAGCATTAAGCGAGTTCGTGATTGAAGGGGTGAAAACCACCATTCCACTGCACCGTCGTTTGATGCGCGACCCTAACTTCCGAGCAGGAAACTTTACAACAAAATTTATGGAATCTTTCGACCTTTCGGAATATCCGGAAGAGGACGAAGCGTAAAATTTTTGTTTTCATGCATAAAAAATACCATTCTTAGGGTTAAGAATGGTATTTTTGTTTTTGACACTTACAGTTTTCTATGTCTAGCAAAAAATTAATCGACTCGATAAAGAACAAAGGAAAGAATCTAGAAGCCGAAATGTCCTTCTTCGAACATTTGGAAGTTCTGAGATGGCATCTTATCCGTTCCGTAATAGCTATAGCAGTCTTTGCAATCCTAGCGTTTGCTTACAACGACTTTATTATCAACCAAGTCATATTAGGTCCCAAACGTCTTGATTTTTGGACCTACCGCATGATGTGTAAACTTGGCGAAGTCTTAAGTTTAGACGAACTGTGTGTAAAAAGAATTCCTTTTAATCTTATCAGTACGGAGTTAACTTCACAGTTCATGTTGCAAATCAATTCCAGCTTGCTGACAGCACTGGTCTTGGGATTTCCTTACCTGCTGTTCGAGATATGGTTGTTCGTTAAGCCCGCCTTAACAAAGGTAGAGCGCAAGTCGGCACAGGGATTCATCTTCTATGCCTCTGCCCTATTCCTTATCGGCGCCTTATTCGGGTACTATATCGTAGTGCCTCTGTCCATTAACTTTTTAGCCAACGTAGATCTCAGCGTCGAAATCAACAATCAAATTACCATAGACAATTACTTATCCACCATAGCCACCTTGACAATAGGATGTGGGGTTGTATTTTTATTACCTATCATCATCTTTATCTTATCGAAATTAGGATTGATGACACCAGCCTTTTTACGTGCGAGCCGTCGATATGCTACCGTAATTATCTTGGTGCTGGCGGCAGTGATTACCCCTTCGGCCGATGTCATCACCATGCTTACAGTGGCAGCGCCTATGTTTATCTTATATGAGGTGAGTATCATGGTGTCAGCACGTGTGCACAAACGTAAAGAACAACGGGAAAAAGAATTTTATAACACTAAATAATCTTATTATGAAAATAGCAATAGGTAGCGATCACGCAGGATTTGAGTACAAAGAGGAAATTATCAAGTTTCTACAAGAATTAGGACATGATGTGAAGGATTTTGGACCTGCTTCAGCGGACTCCGTAGACTATCCGGACTATGCTCATCCTGTTGCTTCGGCGGTAGAGAACAAAGAGCAAGAATTGGGTATTTTGATCTGCGGCAGTGCCAACGGGGTGGCCATCACCGCTAACAAACATCAAGGCATTCGTGCTGCCATAGCATGGCAAAATGAAATAGCTGCTTTGGCACGTCAGCACAACAACGCCAACATTGTATGTATACCTGCCAGATTTATTGACTTAGATTTGGCAAAAAAAATCACACATACCTTCCTCACTACCGACTTTGAAGGAGGAAGACACGCAAACCGTGTAAATAAAATCGCTTGTTCTTAACTAATTATAAATCGATTATGAGAAAACTGTTTTCATTATTATTCATTCTGCCTTATGCATACAGCTGTTCGTTGGCACAGGCGCCATCGAAATACGCTAACTTAATTACGGAAGAATCTTCCAAGGCTCATCTGACTATCCTTGCCAGCAAAGAATTTGAGGGACGCGGCACAGGCCAAGAAGGAGGAAAAAAAACGGTAAAATATATTACCGAACAGTTCCAGTCGTATGGATTAAAGCCCATCGTGAATGGCTCCTACCACCAGCCCCTATCATTGGTACGTGTAGCCTATAATGTGGAATCTTTCCGCTTAGGTGACCAGAACTTTGTCTATGGTCAAGATTTTTTCGTACAAGGAGACAATTCCGCTCAGTCTATCCAAGCTGACGAAATCATCTTTGTAGGTTATGGCATCCAGGATGAAAAATATAATGAATTGAAAGGTGTTGATGTAACAGGAAAGGTTATTCTATTGGTAAATGAGGGAGAGCCTGTAGATGCTTCGGGCAATTCGATAATCACAGGAACCTCAACCAAATCTACATGGACGTCAAGCCGCTTCAAAAGAATTCAGGAGCTAACCAAGCTGAACCCTAAATTAATATTGGCTGCAAGTTCTCAAAATGATGAAATGATAAAAAGAATAGGCGGCCGTAGTCTGATGGGACGTGTGCAGCTAGATAAGGGTACTGCAGCAAACAACAGCACGCAAGCTGCCCCAGTAGTGCTTGTCAATACGGCTATGGCAAATCAGCTATTGGCCAAAATCGGCACCAGTCTGGAGCAGTTTAAAGCGAAAACCCTTACTTCACCAGAACCTGCCAAAACCATCAAAGTAGGTATCAACGCCGAAATGGGAGTAAAAAGAGAGAAACTGGATGATCCTAACGTATTGGGGTATCTTGAAGGTTCCGACTTGAAAGATGAAGTGATTGTCGTATGCGGACACTGGGACCACGACGGTATCCTTCCTAACGGCACTATTTTCCCTGGAGCTGACGATAACGGCTCTGGTACCGTAGCGGTTGTAGAGTTGGCAAAAGCTTTCGCTAAAGCGAAAAAAGATGGTAAAGGCCCTCGCCGCAGCATACTTTTCATCGCTTTGGCGGCAGAAGAAAAAGGTCTTTTAGGATCACAGTTCTATGTAGAGAATCCTATCATTCCTTTGGAAAAAACCGTAGCATGTATCAACATCGATATGCTAGGACGAATTGACGATAAGCACCTGAACGGTGACCACAATTATGTGCACGTTATCGGAACAAACAAATTGAGTACCGACTTAAAACCTATCGTCGAAAAGGCTAACAAAGACATAAATCTTATCTTGGACTACGATTATGATCGTCCGGACGAGCCTATGCGCTTATATTACCGCTCAGACCACTACAACTTTGCGAAAAACGGCATCCCTTCGCTGTTCTTCTTCTCAGGATTACATCCACACTATCACACTCCGGAAGATACAGTAGATAAGATTGATTTTCCAATGATGGTAAAACGAGAAAGATTGATTTTCAATGTAGCTTGGGATCTTGCCAACAGAGATACAAAACCTGTAGTAGACCTTCCTTTGGAAGATGCTAAAGGCACAGGAAGATAATTCATTCTTCTCTGTGAATAATGAATAAATCCCGCTTTAAACTCTTAAAAAGCGGGATTTATTATTAGAAAATAAATGTTCGTTGCAAGCCAAGGTATGTAGCAAGTGCTACATCTCCAATTCATATTTTACTTGTATAGTATCTCGGTGAATAGTATTGAATTCTTTCTTAGCGAACTTTTAAGACCTTCAACCTTATTATTAGAAATAAAAGAGATCCCCTCTTCTGGCTTATATACACCTAATATATTCACTGTTTTATTTGCTTTAGAAACAGACTTGCTGCAATTAGAACCAATTGTCATTCATAATATAATAATAACTTCCTTTAGCTTTAACCGAAGAACAACTTCCTGAACCCTGATTACAAGTGCATGTTACCTCTACTTCATCTTCAGGAGGTAACATTCTAGAAGTACTCTCTTCTGATAAAATAAATTGATATCCCTCAGGCAATTTTATTGTAACACTCCCATCTTTATTTTCAAATGCTTTAGAGCCCACAGGAAAAGGTATGCCTTTATCCCCAGTTTGAGTTATTATTTCAAGTAGATGCATGTATGTCATTATTTGAGTCATGTTCCTCCAATACAAAAAACACTACCAAGTCTTAAAAAGATTAAATTTTAAACTTTTCATTATTTTTTAACTAAAACAATTTAAATTAAAAAAAGTTTTATCTTCTGGAGCCTCATGAGTGTTTATGTTGCTGTGTTCGTTCTTTTTTCTCTCGTTATTTTTTCATCTGCTCAAGCCGGCTTAATTTATTTACCTGTCTATCAGGGCTATTATCTATTGTAGTCATACTTTTTACAGCATTATCAATGTAATTTTCAAGCAGTCCTTTACGTTCTTGACAAGGCTCTTTTACTGGATGCTGCGTAATCCTCTTTTCTTCTCCACAAATCGGACCTCAACTCCTACACTAAATATTCAAAAAAAATTATTCGGGTCTCCATCTGCGATTGGATTTTTTTTCAGATTGTTTACGCTTTCTATCCAAGCGTTGGAGCACGACTGCACGTGGAACTTTTGTCGGAATCCGCTTTTTGGAGGGTCTTAAAGCTTCCGACACCAAGACAATAAGCTTTTGGAATGCTATTTCCTTATTTTGAAGCTGGCTTCTACTTTCACTACTTTCCACCTGAAGAAGGCCTTCACTTTGCAGTCGAGTTGCTAATTTCTCTTTAAGTATTCTTTTCTGTTCTTCTTCAAGAAGAGGAGACTGCTGAAAATCCCACAGCAACATTACTTTGGTCTCTACTTTATTGACATTCTGTCCTCCTGCTCCTGAAGAACGGGATGTTTTATATCTGAAGTTCCTTTTTAAGCTGTTCCCAATCCATAATCATAACATAAAGATTACGCTTTTATTGCAAAACGAATGCAAAACCTTCCTTAACTTTGCTTGTTATAAAGATATTAATTTAAATTACATGAAGATAGGTATTGTTTGCTATCCAACGTTTGGTGGTTCGGGGGTTGTGGCTACTGAATTAGGTAAAGGTTTGGCGTCTAAAGGTCATCAAGTACATTTCATCACCTATAATAAACCTGCTCGACTAGACTTCTTCTCTGAAAATTTATTTTATCACGAGGTTGCAATTTCCCAGTATCCTTTATTCGATTTTCCTCCTTATGAATCAGCGTTGGCCAGTAAGCTGGTAGATGTAGTACGCTTTGAAGAGCTGGATATCTTACACGTACACTACGCAATACCTCACGCCTCAGCAGCCTATCTAGCCAAACAGATATTGAAAAGCTACGGCATCAACATTCCGGTCATTACGACGTTGCACGGCACGGATATCACATTGGTCGGAAGGGACAAAAGCTTTAAGCCAGTGGTAACCTTCTCCATCAACCAGTCGGACGGCGTTACTACCGTATCAGAAAGTCTAAAACAACAAACTAAAGAATATTTCGACATCCAACGCGAAATCAAAGTAATCCCAAACTTTATCGACCCTGACAGGTTTGTCAACAAAAAAAGAGAACATTTTAAAAAAGCCATTGCTCCCGGCAACGAACGTATCCTCGTCCATACCTCCAACTTCCGAAAAGTTAAGAATACAGAAGATGTAGTCCGCATTTTCCACCGTGTCATGCAGGAAGTGCCAAGCAAGCTGCTCATGGTGGGCGACGGCCCAGAAAGAAGCAATGCCGAAGAGCTGGCCAGACAGCTAGGCATAGCTAATTCGGTGCGTTTTTTAGGAAAACAGGATGCTATAGAGGAAATACTCTCTGTGTCGGATCTCTTCCTGATGCCTTCGTCTTCTGAAAGCTTCGGATTGGCGGCCTTGGAAGCTATGGCTTGTCGCGTTCCTGTCGTGTCATCCAACATCGGTGGACTTCCGGAATTAAACGTCCATGGCGAAACAGGATTTCTAAGCGATGTAGGCAACATAGAAGAAATGGCCCAACACGCAATTTATATCCTAGAAGACTGTGATCGTCTAGAGAAGTTTAAGCAGGCTGCTTATGATCACGCTAAAAATTTTGAAATTAATCAGATTTTACCACTTTATGAAGCGTACTACCAAGAAGCTATAGCTAAATGCAAAAAAATAAAACAAAATATTATAGTACGTAATATAGCAGCAAAAAAATTATATCTTTGTCTTTTGGAAATCCTCCAAGAAATAATTTATGAAATATAAAAGAATCCTACTAAAACTTAGACGGCGAAGCTCTCATGGGCGAGCAGAATTACGGTATCGATATCAATCGTGTCAATCAATACGCTAACGAAATCAAAGAAATTCACGCTTTAGGCATAGAAATCGCAATCGTCATCGGCGGAGGCAACATCTACAGAGGACTTAGTGCAGAAAAAGCTGGAATGGACAGAGTTCAAGCCGACTATATGGGAATGCTTGCTACCGTCATCAACAGTATGGCACTCCAGGATGCTTTGGAGAAAGTAGGATTAAAAACAAGATTGTTGACAGCGATAAAAATGGAACAGATCTGTGAGCCATTTATCCGCAGAAGAGCTGTACGCCACCTGGAAAAAGGCCGAATAGTAATATTTGGAGCAGGAACAGGTAATCCATACTTCACTACCGATACGGCAGCCTCTCTTAGAGCGATTGAAATCAATGCTGATGCCGTACTTAAAGGAACACGTGTGGATGGTATCTATACTGCAGACCCAGAAAAAGATGCTACGGCAACAAAATACGAGCATATATCCTTCTCCGAAGTGTATGAAAAAGGACTGAACGTAATGGATATGACTGCCTTCACCTTGTGTCAAGAAAATAATCTACCCATCATTGTTTTTGATATGAACAAACCTGGAAACCTCAAAAAATTAGCATCAGGCGAACATATCGGAACAATTGTTAGTTAAGTATAAAACATTTAAAACATATGAACGAACTGATTTCAATGGAACTGGACGACTGCAAGGAAAAGATGACCAAAGCAGTTGCTCATACGGAGTCAGAACTCACAAAAATCCGCGCCGGTAAGGCCACTCCTTCCATGTTGGATGGTATCAGCGTAGATTATTACGGTTCTAGTACTCCTCTTTCACAGGTAAGCAATATTAACACTACGGACGCACGTACTTTAGTAATTCAACCATGGGAAAAATCGATGCTAAGTGTTATCGAAAAAGCTATTATCGACTCTAACATCGGTCTTAACCCACAAAACGACGGAATGGTTATCCGTCTTATCGTACCTCCGTTGACAGAAGAAAGAAGACGTGATCTTGTAAAAAAAGCTAAAGAAGAAGCTGAAAAAGGTCGCGTAGCGGTTCGCAACATCCGTAAAGAGGCTAACGAAGCTATCAAAAAACTGAAAAGCGAAGGTGTATCTGAAGATGAAATCAAAAGCGGTGAAGCTGAAGTTCAAAAACTTACTGACAAATTTATCGCTCAGGTAGACCAGCTTGCAGAAGTAAAAGAAAAAGATATCATGACTATCTAAGGATATAAAATCCAACAAGACTCAAAGGCTTTCATAAATATGAAAGCCTTTTCTTTTACCGTTAATTTATTATATTTATACAACCAATCTTTAAATCCAATTATAAAATATTTCAGCTTATGCATACTTCAAGAAGAGCTTTTATCAAGCAAGCCGGATTAGGTGCTGTGGGGGCACTGCTAAGCAATTTGTTGCTGTCCGCTTGTTCAGGTTCTAAGTCCATTAAAGGTGATAACCCACTTGCTAATATAGGCCTACAACTCTTCACCCTTAGGGACCTGCTGTTTAGCGACGCCAAAACCACATTAGAAACCATATCCAAAATTGGTTATTCGCATATCGAAACTTTTGGTCTGGATCTCAACAGCAATTCGTTCTGGGGCCTAGAATTATTGGATCTGAAAAAGAATCATGGACGATAATAACCTCAAAACTTATTCTGGTCATTATGACATGAGCAAATACTTAAGCAAGAACCATAGCGACAAAGAAAGCATAGAAAAATATGTGGAAGTGGCTGCAGCCTTAGGACAAAAATATATTATAGCGCCTACCAATCCCATGTTTGACCTGAACGCTTTGACTTCTGACGATTATAAGTATGCAGCGGAGCAACTTAACAAGGCTGGGGAAGCTGCTAAGAAAGCCGGTATTAAAGTTGGCTATCACAACCATTTTTGGGAATTGAGACAGTTCGGCAACACGACAAGAGGGTTAGACATCCTTTTAGCCTTCACCGAAAAAGATCTTGTCGCTTTCGAATTGGATATCTTCTGGTTGGAAAAAGCTGGATTCAGTGCGTTGACCTATTTTGAAAAATATCCGGGACGTTTTGAGCTTTGGCATGTAAAAGATATGGACCGCAACTTCACCAAGCCTATCGTCGGCGGTGATTATGACGACATGCCATTGGATTCCATTTTCAAGGAAGTGCGTTATACAGAAGTAGGTACAGGCACGATAGATTATTTAAATATTACGCAAGAAAAAACAAAAGCGGGACTTCAATATGCTTTTGTGGAACAGGATGATATCTATGTGGCTAATAAATTCGAAAGTGTGAAAAAGAGCTATGACTATGTGCAGAAGTTTTTGACAAAATAAAAGGGGGATAAATCCCCCTTACTTTATTTAGAATGTCATATTTTCTACCTCTTTGGCCGTCTCTTCGACTTTTTCTTTAAGACCTTTCTTGAAGTTCAGAAGATTTTCAGCAACCTTAGCATCTTGAGTAGCGATAATCTGTGCGGCCAAAATTCCTGCATTCTTCGCGGCATTAAGGGCTACCGTCGCCACCGGAATACCGTTTGGCATCTGCAGAATAGACAGCACAGAATCCCATCCATCGATGGAATTGGAAGATTTCACAGGAACGCCGATCACCGGTAGATGGGTAATGGAAGCCACCATCCCAGGTAGGTGAGCAGCACCTCCGGCGCCTGCAATAATAACTTTCAATCCTCTTTCCGCAGCCTTCTCCGCATATTCAAACATACGATGAGGTGTACGGTGTGCAGACACTATCGTCACCTCAAAGGCAACACCCAATTCTTTTAATACATTTACAGCATCCTGCATCACGGGAAGATCTGACTTGCTTCCCATGATAATGCCTACCTGAGCAGTTTGTGAACTCATAAATCTATGCGATAACTTTTAATATTTTCTGAACTTTACGTGCGTTGCTTATAGCCACTTCCCTATCCGCATGGATGATACACACATGTCCCATCTTGCGGAAAGGCTTGGTGTATTTCTTTCCGTACAAATGTACATAAACCCCTTCTATGGCCAAAACTTCTTCTACTCCTTCGTATTTGGCAAGTCCTTCGTATCCTTCTTCTCCCAGCAGGTTAATCATCACAGCATTGGTACGAGCACTGGTATCTCCCAAAGGAAGATTAAAAATAGCACGCAGATGCTGACCAAACTGAGAAGTGAAATTTCCTTCTATCGTTTGATGTCCCGAATTGTGTGGTCGTGGAGCCAGCTCGTTAACCAGAATTTCGCCTTCTTTGGTCAAGAACATCTCTACAGCCAGCAGCCCTACAATCTGTAAATCGTTTGCTATCTTCTTCGCCAGTTCTTCTGCCTTCTGCTGAATCTCAAAGCTATATGTAGAAGGAGAAATTAAAAATTCTACCAAGTTGGCTTCAGGATTGAACTCCATTTCTACCATAGGGAAGGTCTTCACCTCTCCTCTGTCATTGCGGGCTACGATAACAGCAATTTCTTTTTCGAAATCAACAATCTCTTCTATGATGGAAGGTTCATTGAATGCATTATCTAAATCTGCCTCTGTGCGTATCATCTTGACACCCTTCCCATCATACCCATCTCTACGGAGTTTCTGCACATAAGGAATAGAAAGATTTGCCGATTTTAAGGATTCCTTATTTGAAATGAACTGAAATGCCGGCGTGGGAATTCCGTTTTGCTTGAAAAACTGCTTTTGTAATCCTTTATCCTGAATAAGGCGTATCACACGCGACTGAGGATATACAAGCACTCCTTCTTCTTCCAAGGCTTCCAAAGCATCAACATTTACTTTTTCTATTTCTATAGTGATCATGTCCAACTCCTTACCGAAGTTGTAAACAGTATCATAATCACTCAATGAGCCACATTCAAAATGATTACACAATTTGCGGCACGGCGCATTTTTGTCCGGATCCAGCACATGGATGTTCACATTGAAATTTATAGCTTCTTGGATGAGCATACGTCCCAGCTGCCCGCCTCCAAGAATACCTAACTGCAACTCACCATAAAAATCTTTTGCCATATATTTATAATACTATTAAACGCTCTCTTCAAAATATTTGTCGTGAAGGATTTGCTCCTTCTCTATCTTCTTTTGTAGCTCCAAAAACGCCCCTATTAATGCTTCCGGACGTGGAGGGCATCCCTGCACGTATACATCCACCGGAATAACCTTGTCCACACCTTTCACGACGTGATAGCCATGTTGCCAATATGGTCCTCCACAATTTGAACAAGACCCCATGGAGATGACATAGCGAGGCTCTGGCATCTGCTCATACAGACGCTTGATACGGTCTGCCATCTTAAAGGTTACTGTGCCCGCGATTATCATCACATCGGCCTGCCGCGGCGATGGACGAGGGAACACTCCAATCCGATCCAAATCATAGGTGGAAGCCATAGCGCCCATCATCTCTATAGCACAACACGCAATACCGAAACTTACCGGCCACATGGACGAAAGACGGGCCCAATTCAGTAGGTCATCGATCTTGGCGACGATAACCCCATCTGATCTCAACTGTTGTTCTATATTTGTCATGCGTTCGGCTTTTTAAATCGAGGTTTGAAACCTAAAGAAGTCTGTGGTTTAGCTTCTTCTTGTTTTTCTTCTACCGGTTCCTGTACCGTAGCTCTATAGTCTCTTACCTCATAAGACTTATTGTTTAATGCGTTGTATGCTGATTTAGGGATAGCTACATCTACAGTAGGAGTAACATGTTGTGGTTTGACCCAGCGCAGATCCCCTCTTTTCCATACATAGATCAAGCCTAGGATAAGTATCCCCAAAAAGATGGCCATCTCGATTAAAGTAAACCATCCCCATCTGGAATCCATCTGAATAAGTTCGGCCTGTCCATAGACCGTTGCCCAAGGGAAAACAAAGATGAGCTCTACGTCAAAAAGAAGAAATATCAATGCAATGACATAGAAACGCGGATTGAACTGCACCCAAGAAGTGCCGGTCGGCTCTTCTCCACATTCATAAGTACTCAGCTTGATAGGATTAGGTTTATTGGGCGACAAGATTTTCGCCAGAAACATGGTCACACACACCAATAATATCCCTGCTAATCCTAAGAGAAGGATTGTACCGTAAGAAGATAACTGTGTGGGGTAATCGTCCATATAGTACAAAATTAACAATTAATTCTATACCTATAAAATTACATAACAAAATTGATTTTTAAAAACAAAAGCAAGCTATTAATAGCTTGCCTTGTATGCTGACTGATGTTGTACTTTCTTAAAATGGTCTACCCGGCATTTTAGGCATATTACGCATCATCTTAGCCATCATTCCTGGGTTTGACATCTGCTTCATCACTTTGCGCATGTCCATAAACTGCTTGATGAGCTTGTTTACCTCTTCGATACTTGTTCCAGAACCTTTGGCGATACGCATCCTTCTACGTTGGTCTATGATATCCGGATTCTCACGTTCTTTCGGTGTCATCGAATCAATAATAGCTTCGATAGGTTTGAAAGCATTGTCGTCGATTTCCACATCTTTCAACGCTTTGGAAGCGCCTGGAATCATACCCACCAAATCTTTCATATTGCCCATCTTCTTGATTTGCTGTATCTGCGCACGGAAGTCGTTGAAATCGAACTGGTTCTTACGTATTTTCTTCTGCAATTCGGCAGCCTGCTTTTCGTCAAACTGCTGCTGAGCACGTTCTACCAAGGATACCACGTCCCCCATACCTAAGATACGGGAAGCCATACGATCCGGGTGGAACACATCCAAAGCATCCATCTTCTCTCCTGTACCTATAAATTTGATAGCTTATTGACAACAGATTTGATAGATAAGGCTGCACCACCACGTGTATCACCATCCAATTTGGTCAATACAACGCCGGTAAAGTCAAGACGGTCGTTGAACGCTTTGGCCGTATTCACAGCATCCTGACCGGTCATGGCGTCCACGACGAATAAGATTTCATGCGGCTGCGTTGCTTCCTTTACCGCAGATATTTCCACCATCAGAGGCTCATCTACAGCTAGGCGACCTGCCGTATCGATAATGATTACGTTATTTCCGTTTTTCTTTCCTTCTTCTACCCCCGCTTTGGCAATGGCAATAGGATCCGTGGATGTTCTATCCGTATAAACCGGAACTCCTACCTGATTTCCCAACACCTCCAATTGGTCAATAGCTGCAGGACGGTAAACGTCACCCGCTACCAACAAAGGCTTTTTCCCCTTCTTCTCTTTCAGATAATTGGCTAACTTACCTGAAAAGGTAGTTTTACCGGCACCATTCAAACCTGCAATAAGGATGATAGTAGGATTTTTAGAAAGGTCTAACTCCGAAGTTGTACCTCCCATCAAGGCGGTCAACTCGTCGTTCATAATCTTAGTCAACAGCTGTCCCGGCGAAATGCTGTTGATTACATTTTGACCTAAAGCTTTTTGTTTTACTTGGTCGGTAAAAGTCTTGGCTGTTTTATAATTCACATCGGCATCCAACAATGCCTTGCGAATTTCTTTCATCGTCTCAGCGACGTTGATTTCTGTAATATTTCCTTGTCCCTTTAAGACTTTAAAGGCTCTTTCTAATTTATCCTGAAGATTTGAAAACATAGTTAATCTTTTGAAATTCTTATGCTAAACCACAAAGTTACAAAATTGCCATGAAAGGATATCTATGCTTTGTCACTAAACACAAAAAAGGGAGATAAGCCTATCTCCCTTTCACGTAGTTCCTAGCTATATCAATTAGTCATCTCTTCTTCCTGCTAGCATTTGGGCATAGTACAATAATGTCACCAGAGCCGATAATGCTGCTATCACATATGTCATAGCTGCCCATTTCAGTGCATCTTTAGCACCATCATGTTCTGTTTTACTATGTGTCACATTGGATGTATCCAACCACGCCAAGGCACGCTTGGAGGCATCAAATTCTACCGGCAGCGTGATAAAGCTGAATAATGTTGTTACAGCTAAGGCTGCCACGCCAATCTGTAGCAACAGATATACATGCGAAAATACGGCTAACATCACACCAATCATCAGTGTAAATTGGGTGATACGTGATGCCACATTTACTATAGGTACCATCGCCGAACGAAACTGCAGCCAGGAATAGGCTGTAGCGTGCTGCACGGCATGACCACATTCGTGGGCTGCTACAGCAGCGGCTGCCACACTGCGTCCGTGATAAACTTCCGGACTTAGATTTACTGTTTTATTTGTTGGATTATAATGATCTGTCAATTGTCCTTCTACCGAAATTACCTGTACATCGTAGATGCCATTCTCATGCAACATTTTTTGTGCTATTTCAGCACCGGATAATCCCGAAGACAATGGCTGTTCAGAATAAGTCGTAAACTTACTCTTGAATCTCCATTGCACCATCATACCAAGAATACCAATCGCTATTAATAAAAACCAAATTGTCATATCTTAAAATTATAGTTGTTTATGCTCACTAAGATAATCACAATTTTGATTCCAAAGCAAGACTATTTCCAAATTCTTACGAAGGAAATGCCATTATGTCTTTTTCTGACGACGGGAAAGGTCAATGTTGCAGTCCTCAATAAAGCTGAAAGCTGATATTATGTTCTTCGATAAGGCGTCGCAGGTTACTTAGTGCATAGCGCATCCTGCCTAATGCCGTGTTGATACTTACATTGGTAATGTCTGCAATTTCTTTGAAGCTCATATCACAGAAATGACGCATGATGAGCACTTCCTTCTGGTCATCCGGCAGGAGCTGTATAATCTTCTGTAGGTCTGCGCTTATCTGTGAACGCACCATCTTCTTTTCGGCATCGTCTTCGGCAAACCGCAACACCTCGAAGATATCAAAGCCGTCGCTGCTCACCACATTAGGGAGGCGCTTCTCTTTGCGGAAGTGGTCAATAATCATATTGTAAGCAATGCGCAACACCCAAGGAAGAAATTTGCCTTCCTCATTATATCCTCCCGTCTTAATCGTATTGATTACCTTGATAAAGGTTTCCTGGAAAATATCTTCTGCCAGAAACTCGTCCCTCACTTTGGTATAGATGAAGGTATAAATCTTACTCTTATAGCGGTCTATCAGTTCTTTTAATTCCACTTTCGTTCGCCTCCTTGATACAGATGGATAAGTTCCTGATCGCTCAAGGCATTTAAAGTTGTCTTCATATAATAATATTTTATGAATCAGCAAGAATCATTTATTAAGAGTAAGCGTGTTTCTATAGGCGATGTTTTTATAGGTTTAACATTTAAGCAATATCTATTTCTCTCGAGTCAAAAATAGCTTAAAAAACTTTACTAATACAAGAAAGGAAAAGAGTTTTAACATTAATTCACATTCTATATCTATAAAACAAAAGAGGCTTCAAAAATGTTTGAAGCCTCCTCTATTTTGAATTCCTTAGGGAATAAATCTTAGCGATATAGCGGGAATTTAGCCATCATTTCTTTTACTTTCCCATGGATAGTAGCCAACTTCGCTGCATCCGATTTAGCTTTCAATGCTTCATCGATCAATTCTCCGATTTGAATCATTTCGGCTTCTTTGATACCGCGAGTAGTGATAGCTGCAGTACCGAATCTCACTCCTGAAGTTACGAAAGGTGAACGTGTATCAAAAGGAACCATATTTTTGTTGGTAGTGATACCTGCCTGACCCAACACCGCTTCAGCTTCCTTACCTGAGATATCTTTGTTGCGTAGGTCTACCAACATGAGGTGGTTGTCAGTACCTCCCGAGATGATTTTGTAGTCACGTTCCACGAAGAACTTCGCCAAGGTCTGAGCATTTGCTCTCACTTGTTTTACATACTCTAGATATTCATCAGAAAGAGCCTCTCCGAAGGCTACCGCTTTGGCCGCGATAGTATGTTCAAGAGGACCACCTTGAGTACCTGGGAATACCGCCAAATCTAACAATTGGGTAATCGTGCGCACTTCCCCCTTAGGTGTAGTGATACCCCATGGATTTTCGAAATCTTTACCTACCATGATCATACCGCCACGAGGACCACGTAATGTTTTGTGGGTAGTTGTCGTTACGATGTGACAGTGTTTTAGAGGGTCGTTCAACAAGCCTTTAGCAATAAGACCCGCAGGGTGTGAGATGTCCGCCAATACAAGGGCACCGATTTCATCCGCAACCTTACGGATACGTGCATAATCCCAGTCACGTGAATATGCTGAAGCACCACAGATAATCATCTTAGGTTTTTCACGTAGTGCTGTTTCTTCTAATCCTTCGTAATCGATTAATCCGGTTTCTTCTTTTACACCGTAAAATAATGGTTGATAGATTTTTCCGGACAGGTTGGCAGGAGAACCGTGAGTCAAGTGACCACCGTGCGATAAGTCAAGACCTAAAATTTTGTCTCCCGGCTTAAGGGTAGCTAAAAATACCGCTGCATTAGCTTGCGCTCCAGAGTGAGGTTGTACGTTAACCCATTCTGCCCCGAAAAGTTTTTTCGCTCTTTCGATAGCAATAGATTCTATTTGGTCAACAACTTCACAGCCTCCGTAGTAACGCTTTCCTGGAAGTCCTTCCGCATATTTGTTGGTCAATACCGAACCTGCGGCTTCCATCACTTGTTTACTCACGAAGTTTTCCGAGGCGATTAATTCTATACCTTCTTCTTGGCGCTTTAGCTCTTCAGCGATAAGATTAAAGATGGCTTGATCTCTTTCCATTATTCTTAATTATTGAGGGATGTGGATTATTTATTTTCGTTGCAAATATACGATTCTCTAAACTTTTCGGGGCACCCTTTGCTATTTCTTTTCAAAAAGTAAGTCGGAAATAAAAATTCGTTAATTTTCACATCCCCAAAGGACGCTTACAAAAATTTTATTGGATTTATACTTCTTTTTTTAGAATAATCTGGGCCGCCTCATAGGGATTAACCTCTAATTCCGCCACATATTTAATGACTGCAGCCACATAGTTATCTACTGTTGTAGCAGACGCCTCTTTTTGTATGTTGGTGAGCATAGTGATGGTGGTGTCTTTAAGATTTTTCACTACTGTCCATGCTGCATCCGACACATATAGCTGCTGCGTAATGTTATGCTGAAATTCTTGTTCGATATCGCTTACCAAGGCTGCCTTGAACTGCTCCACCGTCAGGCCAGCATCGTGGTTTCTTAACATCACCTGATAAGGCGAGATACGATGACAGTACAATATAAGCCGTTCGTATGCTGCCAGCCGCAGCTGAGCCTTTTCCCTTCTGTTTTCCCTGCCGGACGCTATAGTTTGCACTTTCAATACTAAACGCTCCACTTTCGGCCACAAGATATATAATACCGCCAACAAAGCCACAAATACGCCCACGCCTATGCTCAAGGTATCCAACAGAAAATTATAGATATTCATATGTTTAAAAATTGTCAAAAATTATAAGTCTAAAGATTAATGGCTAAAAATATGTAATTTTGTTAAACTATCAATTCAGTGTAGAAAACTATGAGTACAGACAATATAATCAATACGGCACCTATAACCTTTACGCCGGGAGCTGTAGCAGAATTGAAAAAACTGATAGACCAACAAGAGTTGGGACCTGAATTTGGCTTACGCATAGGTGTTCAGGGAGGTGGATGTTCAGGTTTGAGCTATGTTCTTGGCTTCGACCAAAAACAAGATGGTGACAACGAATACACCTACGAAGGAATCCGTATTTTCATGAATAAAGCTCACGGCATGTATCTTGCCGGAATGGAAGTAGACTTCAAAAACGGATTGGACGCCAGAGGATTTACATTTAACAATCCAAATGCGACTAGTACTTGTGGTTGCGGGTCAAGTTTCTCTGCATAAAAGCTGATTCAATTTTCATAAAAAAAGCACCATAAAAGGTGCTTTTTTATTTTCTATCCATTATCCATCGCTCGAGCAGGCAGCTCTTTTGGGTCACATATTTTATTAAACAATAAATCAAAAAGAAGAAATTTGCCCCTCTCTATTATCCTTATTTTTTCACCTTTCCATTTTTAAAGTTATTTCGTTAAATTAGCGACCTTTGAAATTTTGATATAAAATACGTGATGTACAAGGAATATAAGCAGTTAAATTTACCGGAGATCGGCAAGGAAGTTTTAAAACGTTGGAAAGCAGAAAACATCATCCTCAAAAAGATCATTTCGATCCGTCCTGCAAGTAA
>NZ_JXAC01000001.1 GCF_000814685.1 Sphingobacterium sp. T2 | reverse complement strand
CAACCAATTTTAATTGTATTAAATTCTAAACTTATTTAAAATAACTTCAAATTTCCAAGTTAGAGTTAAAGGWGATGTTTGATTTTTTCTTTTTTATCTTTACGTTCATTAATTCGATCTAGAATTAGATTACAATCTAAACCGTAAAGTAACTTTATCAAGATATTTAATTATGCTTACTCGTGCAAAAAGAAGGCGATTATCGCTTGCTGTATTGTTAACGCTGGCGTCTTCACATATTTTAATAGGACAGACGCAGAAGAGTAAAAATAACTTTACCATACAAGGAAAAGTTTATGAGCATCGTGATGGTAAACTTATACCATTGCGCCAAGCTAGTATATCTATCCGTGAATATGGAATTATCACGACAAGCAGTTCGGATGGAAGCTTCTCTTTGAAGAATGTTCCTACAGGCAGTATCAATTTAATAGGTACATATATTGGTAAGCAAGAGATTGATACTATTCTGAATGTCAAGCAAAATATTACACTTAATCTCATTTTCAGAGATAATTCTTTCCGTATCGATGAAGTTGATGTGGTAGCAAAACGTTCTAACAATCTAGTAGGTACATCTTCGAAAATCAGTAGTAATGCGATTGAACACTTACAGGCAAATTCATTAGCAGATGTGATGAGCCTATTGCCAGGAGGTTTGACCTCTAATTCAGACTTGAATACCGCCAAACAAATCAATATTCGTAATGTTGTCAATACTTCGAGCAACATAAATGCTTTTGGAACTTCTATTATTATCAATGGAGCTCCTACTTCTAATAATGCAAATCTTCAGGCTTTAAATCCAACTGTTAGCGGCTCTGCTGTAAGTCTTGCGGGAGGAGCTTCACCATCAGGAGGTTTTGACGTACGTAACATATCTTTGCAAAATGTGGAATCCATTGAGGTGGTGCGCGGTATCCCATCAGTAACTTATGGCGACGCAACTTCCGGTACTGTTATTGTTAATCAAAAGGCGGGAGCTCAACCTCTTACCATTGAAGCTAGAACAAATCCTAATATTTATAGCTTAAATATTACAGATGGTATATTATTGAGGAATAACAAAGGAGCATTGAACATTGGAGGAGGATATGCGTATAATATCAATGATCCAGTACAATCTTATCGGTATTATCAGAGAGCTACTTTTAATGCATTATACTCCAATAAGTTATTTGGTGATAGACTAAATTCTACTAGCGGTATAGATGTGAATTTCGGAAAGGATACCAGAAAGCTAAATCCGGATGACGAGATTACTAAGACAAAGTCTCATGCAAAGGAAATAGGTTTCTCCTTACACACTAAAGGAAATGTTACTTTTGACAATAAATCCTTAAAATATATCCAATATTCCGGTAAGATAGGATACACAAATAAGTATTCTTATTTACAAGAACAATATACTTCTGCTAATGCGCCATATTCGATGACATATACAGACAGGGCTGTATTGACAAACTTTCCTGGAAGGAAATTTTATGATGTTGAGGGTAAAGAAATTACCAACATTCCAGTTGGTGAAGAGCATCTCTATGCAGTCTATCTTCCTAGTACATATGTTGGTGAATATACTATAGATGGAAAGGAGTTAAATGCTTTTGTACAGACTTCAGCGAATTTTTTTAACCGTATCGGCAACACTAATCACAGTTGGCGTTTTGGAGCCGATTATAAGATAGATAAAAACTTCGGCGATGGAAAAATCTTTGCCGATTCTCTTCCTCCATACCGTAATTTGAGTTATGTGAATGCTACTTTCCGAAAGAGAAGATACAAAGACATTCCTGCCTTGCAGCAATTCGGGTTGTTTTTCGAAGAGGATTTTTCAATGCTCATTGCTAACCGTAAGCTGAATATTATAGGAGGAGTGCGTTATGATCTTTTTAACGGAGACAAATCTGTATTGTCGCCTCGGGTAAATGCTTCGTACGAAGTTATACCTCGTACTTTTAGTATCAAAGGAGGATATGGTTTATTAGCAAAGGCTCCAAGCTTACTTTATTTAAGTCCTGAAGATGCTTACTTTGAATATATCAACATTAATGAATTGGCGAACACAGCTATTCCGGAAGCAGAACGAGTGTTTATGACGACTACCCGCGTATTCAGCACAGAAAATAAAAATCTTAAAATAGCACAAAATAGGAAAGCTGAGTTAGGATTCGATTTTAACATTGGCAAGTCGTCTTTAAGTGTAACAGCCTTTCGCGAAAAACTTGAAAACGGATATAACTACAGAGTGACAGCAAAACCTGTGGAGTTTATAGAATATAAGCGTGTAAACAACAATGAACCTATTTATTCAGCTATTTCAAATCCTGTTCTCGCTAAATTTAATATGCCAGGAAATGGTGCCCGTTTGGATAAAGAGGGTATTGAATTTGAATTGTTTCTAAAACGTTTTGATGCTATACGTACACAGTTCAGTATAAACGGTATGTATATCAATCAGAAAACTTATTCTTCGGATTATGTCACTTATGATGGTCAAAGTGGAACAGGAGCTTCAAGCAGAACCCATATTGCACTATATGAGCCGAAGATGACTGTCCTTAACGAGAAGTCTACAGTAAGTTCGTTAAGAACGATACACAATATTCCAAGTATAGGATTTGTAGTAACTTTGACTACCGAATTTATTTGGAACGAGTCAGATTGGACGACCTATGGCAATGATTCTATTCCTATAAAGTATATCAGCAAGATAGATGGGCAGATTTACGATTTTGATCCTTCGCGTAAAGATGAAAGTGAATTCAAAGTATTATTGAGACCTGTATCACGTACCTTGGAAACCGTAGAAAGCTTACCAACAATGGTAAACTTTAATCTTAACTTGACCAAAGAAATAAGAGACTATATCCGCGTATCGTTTTTTGCAAATAATATTTTTAGGTATTATCAAATCGCGCAGTCAGACCGGGTAAAATCCAACTATTATAAAAGAAATATTCCATATTACTTTGGGCTTAATTTGGCGGTAAAACTAAAATAAAACTGTAGATTATGAAAAGTAAATATTTACTTCTGTGCATATTTATATCCTTATCCTTTATAGGGTGTGCTAAGATTAACAGTGCGTTAGATACAGATGATATACAATATCTTTCTGTAAATCTTAGAGCACACTCCGTAGCAGAAGGTGTAGAAACAACGGAAGGACTAAAAGTTGTTTTCGAAAATTTTACTGAAGGTTTTAGATTAGAGTATATTCTTAAAGATGGAGTTAATAAGATTGAAAAATTGATTCCGGGAACGTATTCTATCAAATATTACCGGCGTAACTAAATATAATAATAAGCAATATTATCTTATCGGTAGTAAGATTAACCATGTCATTGTCAAGGATGGGGAGTATATTGATATAGATGTTAATGGTGCTTCTGTGGGACCTTTGGCATTCAGCGAGATTTTCTATGCCGGAACCTCTCCTTTTTATTTTAGAAATCAGTTTTATGAGATTACCAACAATTCTGATGAGATAGTATATCTCGATGGGTTATACTTTGCCAATTTGTATCCTTCTACTGCGACAACAAATTTGCCGACTTGGCCGACAGAAGATGGCAATCGTTATGTATATGCCGAACGTGTATGGAAAATCCCTGGAGATGGAACGACCTATCCTTTGGCACCGGGAGAGTCATTCAGTATAGCTCAGTTTGCTGCTAACCATAAATTGCCACAGTATAATCCTAATTCACCAATAGATTGCTCAACGTCTGAGTTCGAGTTTAACATGGATAATCCTAATTTTCCGGACCAGCCAGCCACTGATATGATTCATGTTTTTTATAACGGCAGTGCTTCAAAAGGTACTTTGCCACAATATCTTACTTCTGTCTTTGGCGGTGCGTACGTGATATTTAGAGTTCCAGAAGGAGAGAGTTATGACCCGGTAAATGATCCTAATATGCGAACTCGTGATTTAGGAACAACATCGACTAATCTGTACGCTAAGATTCCTATTCGATATATCATAGATGGAGTTGAGGCAGGACATAACGAAAGTATGATTTCAGCCAAGAGAGTAGCATCAGTAGTGGATGCAGGAATGACTTACGTAGGAGCCACCTATAACTCTCTTGGCGTAAGACGTAAAAAAGTGGGTACACGTGAGGATGGAACTCCTATTCTGCAGGACACAAATAACAGTACAGAAGATTTTGAAAGAATGGTAGTTCCTGCTTTCCGCTTTTACAATCAAGGTATTCCATCATGGTCTTCAGCAAACTAATGTTAACCTTCAAATCACTACGAGTTCTGATGAAAAGAAATATAAAATTCAGCGCTTTAATACTAATGCTTATCTCAATCTTGAAAGTACAGGCGCAGCAAATGTCAAAAAATATAATTGAGCAGGAACAAGAGTCGCAGATTAACCAATGGAACGCTTCTGGAAATGCAGCAGGACTTCTGCTGGATAATCCTTCGCAAAACTCAAGTTTAGAGGTAGGCACTTCTTCCACACAAGGAAATTTCAGACAACCATATAACGGAGAGAAAATCAATACTATTTTTTTGAATACAAAAGGTAATTTATATCTAAAAAATTATTATCTGCAAGGATATTTTGCTTATAAGCGCAACAATATTAAGGCCGCGGAATATAATGCTTCTCTGATTGATCCTCTACGTCTTATGCCTTACATTGTGGCTGATACCAATACCAGCGATTGGGTAAATCAGTATTATGACTTGGGATTCAAGCTGAACACAAAACCTGTAGCAGGTAAATTGATGTTGGGGCTTAATGTAAACTACAAAGCACAAAGTGGAGCTAAACAAAGGGATATCCGTGCGAATAATCAATATTATGAACTTCAGCTAGATCCCGCTTTATCCTTGACTATTAGTGCCAAACATCATATTGGTGCTAACTTTCATTATAAAAATTTTAAGGAACAGTCTTCTAATTCGAATGTCAATACCTATGTTGACCAAGGGTACTTCTTCCTATTAGGTTTGGGAAATGCTATAGCATATGTAGGATCGGGAAGAACGATGAACTATGAGGGGGATGCTATGGGTTTTGGTGTTCAATATCAATATTCAGGCAAAAGTAAAATTTTCACAAATCTTAATTATACAGTTCAGGCTGAGGATGCCAATATAGCCTTTACGAATACCAGACCAGGCGGCACTTTATTGATGAAGAAATGGGATATGGGGCTTAATTTCCAACAGAGAGGAGAAGAGTTTACTCATTTAGTTCAAGCAACTATGAGCACCTCTAATTCCAGTGGAATAGAATATATCACAGAGTTTGTTAGTGGGTTAGAGTCGGATGGGTATTATGTACTATACAAGTCTGTTCGCTCAAAATATGCTAACACCTTAGTGTTAGGTCAATATGAATTGCAGAAAAATCAGGGGTTAGCATACAATTGGAAAACAACCATTTATGCTGCATTAGAGAAGATGGCAAACAAATACCTAATTCCAGAATCTACCATGGAAACCGATAATTTGAAGTATGGAATAGGAATACATAAGTTATTTGACCTGTCATCTACTAGACGAGTGCAGCTGACTATTGGATTACAGGCTTTAAGAAAACAAAATCTTGCAGGAAAATACGATTATAATGGTGCAGATGCCGAAGAGTTTACAGTTAAAGACTTAGAAGAACGCAATTTTCAATACCTGATAAGTGAATCTACAACATATGAAGTACCGGTGACTTATTCACAGCAGCTTAAAAGAGGAAGAGATACTGAAATGTTTATCAAGCTCATAGGCTATTACACCAATACCGAAAACTTTCACTTCAACAATAGAAAAAGCTTTAGAATAAGTATAGGTACTACTTTCTAAAAATCCAAGAAGGTAATAAATGGACCGAACATATTTTAGGGTTGAGCATATTTTCTCTTTTAATAATATGGGAGATGAAATTATATAAGAAGACACTATTTTTAATATTTATTGGTAGCTCGATATTTGGGCATGTTGCTTTTGGCCAGCAGATTACATATCCTACGCGACAGATAAAAGACCGTTCATTTGCTATTATTGTAGATAATAGAACTTATGCTCAGTGCAAGGAGGAACTGACGCTGTATCGTCAGGTTGTAGAAAAGGAAGGGTTGCCTACTTTTATCGTATCAGGCAACTGGTCTTCACCAGAACAGGTTAAAATAGAAATCTTCAAGCTTTATAAAATCCATAAATTGGAAGGGATAGTACTTATAGGAGATATTCCTATAGTCATGGTTCGTAAGGGACAGCATCTTGCTACAGCATTTAAGATGGACGAAAACCTTGATATAAGAGAATCATCCATTCCTTCAGATCGCTTTTACGATGATTTTGATCTTACTTTCGATTTTATAAAAAAGGATGAGAAAGATTCACTTTTATTTTATTACAATTTGGGAATAAATTCGGCCAATAAGATTCAAAGTGAAATATATTCGGCGAGAATTAAACCTATTGCTGCAGAAGGGAAAAATTCTTATCAACAAATAAGCCATTATCTTAAAAAGGTAATTACGGCCCACACGGAAAATAATAGAATTAGTAACGTGTTAACTTATTTGGGGGACGGAACATTATCAAATTCTCTTGCAGCATGGACACCTGAGTTATATCGTCTGGAAGAACAGTTCCCAAATACATTTAAAAGTGGTAAACAGGCCCAGTCCTTCAGATTCGACAGCTGGAACTATCCAAAAGATGAATTGATAAACCAGTTTAGAAGAAAAGATTTAGATATAGCCTTTATTCATGAGCACGGAATGCCGGAGCACATGTTTATCTCCGGCGATATTCCTTCACAATATTTGGAGGAGCATTTCCAAGCTTTGCAATACAGCTTAAAAAAATTGGCAGGAAGACTGATCAATGACAGTAAAGCCCAAGAGAAATTTTATGATACTTATGTGTCTAAGTATAACTTAGCACCATCTATTTTAGACGGCTATGATAGTAGAGATTTCAAGGAACAGGATTCTTTACGAAATAACCGTCAAGGTATAGTTGTGACCGAAGTGGATGAAATTAAGCCAAATGTTAGATTAACAATTTTTGATGCTTGCTACAATGGAGATTTTCGTGAGAAAGATTATATAGCCGGTCGCTTTATCTTCTCGCAAGGAAAGGCCTTGGTTGCATTAGCAAATAGTGTAAGTATATTACAGGATGTAAATACCACACATCTTATAGGTACACTTGGTATGGGAGTTTCTGTGGGTAAATGGGCGCAGCAAAATTATGTATTGGAATCCCATCTTATTGGAGATCCTACTTTTACCTTTGCTAAAAATAGTGGGGAAGATTGGAGTTGGGTATTTAGAGAAAAGAATAATAGGAAATTAGTTGCCGCCTTGCGAAAAGCTCAGAAAGCGGATGCAAGAAATATTATTTTTACTCAGCTATATAAAAATAACTTTGCTGGATTGCCGAAACTTTTGGCTAAAGAGTATCATCAATCCAATTATGTAACAACACGATATACATGTTTGCATTTGGCAAATCTTATAGGAGGTGATTTTCAACTTAATATGTTAAAAAGGTCCTGCAAAGATAGTGATGAGTTTATCCGTCGTCACAGTATCAATACTATGTCAAAAGTAGGACATCCTTCTTTGCTTCCATATATCTTAGAGGCTTATATTGAAAACCAGCAAGCATCTAGAGTTCTGTTTAGTATCAAGATGTCCTTATATTCTTTTAATCAAAAACTTATTAAGGAAGAAGCAGAAAAGGTTTTTGCACAGGCTCCTGTCGTTGACAAAACAAAATTTAAGGAGAAATTTTATGACGATCAGTTTCAGGGATTTTATCAAAATTTGGATTCTATAATTTTCGACAGTAAGAATTCATTACGTACTTTGGCGATATCTTCATTAAAAAATGTCAATTATCATCCTTCGGTAGATAAGTATCTAACCATGGTTAAAGATAATAAGGAGGATGTTACAATGCGTATAGCTATGTTGCAATCGTTGGCCTGGTTTGGGCAATCCTACCGTAAGATGGAAATCTTACAAGCATGTGAAGAAATAGCTAATGCTACCGATATTCCTGAAGAAGTAAAAACTCAAGCTTTACGAACTCTTAATATATTAAAATAATGAGTAAAATATTAAAAATAATAGCGCTATTTATTTCCTTAACATCATGGGTATACGCCCAAGTGAAAATCGAAAAGCCTACCGTTATTTCCAAAAACAAAGCCTTCGCAATTTTTATTGACATCGAAACTTACAAACATACTAGGGATGCTGTGAAAGCTTATCGAGATATAGTAGAAAAAGATGGACTTCCAACTTATATTGTTTCCGGTGATTTCAAAAAGCCGGAAGAAGTGAAGAATGAAATCCTCAAACTTTACAATGCAAAACAGTCTCTTGAAGGTGTAGTATTTATCGGAGAGATTCCCATCGTTATGATTCGCAATGCTCAGCATATGACTACAGCTTTCAAGATGAATGAAGATAAATTTCCTATTTATGAGTCCTCGGTACCTTCGGATCGTTTTTATGATGACCTTAATCTTACCTTTGATTATATCAAACAAGACGATCGTGAGCCTATTATTCATTATTATAAGCTTAGAGAAGACTCTCCACAGCACTTAAATCCTTCCATATATTCGGCTCGTATACGGTATCCTAAAGGACGTGGAGGAAACGTTTATCAAGCTATAAGTGATTATTTGTATAAAGTAGTTCGGACACCTCGTGATAATATCTTAGATTACTTTGTGGCTTTCACAGGTTCAGCATACAATTCAGAATGTTTAGTTGCATGGAAAGATGATGTCAAGGCGTATAGGGAGGATTTTCCTTACCTTGGAAAGACCAATACGCATTTCAAACACCTCAACTTTCGAATGGATGATTTTATGAAATTCAAACTTTTCGATGAGATGCAACGGCCGGAAGTTGATCTTCTGTTGATGCGTAAACATGGAACTCCAACACGCGAGCTTATAAACAATGAACCTAGCGGATTTTCGATAGAAACCCGTATTGAAGCAATACGTCGTGAACTTTACAATAATCTACGTAAAGCTATAAAAGCAAAGAAAAATGTGGATTCACTTAAAAAAGTATACCAAAAAAAATATCAGCTTACGGAAAAATTCTTCGATAGATTAAACGATATGGAGCTGGCAAAGCAGGATAGCGCTGTGAATGCAAACAACTCCATCCACACGGCAGATCTTAGAAAAATAAAAACAAATCCAACTTTATGTAATTCTGGATGCCTGCTATAACGGCTCTTATCATGAGGATGATTATATTGCAGGAAATTATATTTTTAATGAAGGAAATACTATTGCAGCACAAGGAAATACACGTAACGTGTTGCAAGACAAATGGACGATGAACCTTGTCGGTTTGTTATCGTACGGTGTGCGTCTAGGTTTAGTGCATAATATGAATGTAACTTTGGAAAACCACCTTATTGGTGATCCGACATTCCATTTTGGCACAAAAGAGAATGAAAAACTTAACATTCAGCTTACCCAAAATAACAATTTGAATTACTGGAAATCTTTATTAAAAAAGGAGGACCCTATCTATCAGTCTGTTGCTTTACGAAAGATTGCTGAAAAGGAAAAAAATTTTTCTTCTACCTTGTTGCAATATTTTCTTACCTCAAGCTACAGAACCGTACGTATGCAAGCGTTGAAACTATTGTCAAAGTATGCCAACGCTGACTTTAAAGAAGCTGTAAAAAAAGGACTTAGTGATGAATATGAAATGATTGCACGTCAGTCAGCAATATATGCTGGAAGTATAGGTGATTCTGACTTGTTAGAAGCACTTGCTGAAGCCTGGGTGCATGATAAATCACGACAACGTGTGCAATATAATATAGAATCAAGCTTGCGAGTGTTTGATAAGTCAAAAGTAGAGACAGTGTTTATCGAAAGTTTGCAAAAAAGTAATAGAATAGACAAAGAAAAAGAAATTGCAGATCTGTTACTGTCTTTTCGCAAAAAGGGATATTACGAATTAGGTTTCGAAAAGATTATGGACAGAAATACTTCCTTAGAAGAGCGTATTGATAATATCAGAGTAATCCGAAATTATAATTTTCATCAGCATGTGGATAGCTATTTGGCGCTACTTCATGATTCCACTGAACCATTACAGGTTAGAGTATGTATGGCAGAAGCGTTAGGATGGTTTAGGTTTTCGGTTATGAGACCTTTGATTATTGAAAGTTTGACCAAATTAAGTCAATCTCCTTCAATTGAAAAAGAGCTTAAAGATGAAATTATACAATCCTTGATTAGATTGCAAGGATATAATGCTTTAGTGTCATTGTCCCCTAGAGCCTGATAGCCTTATCAGGCTTTTTCTGTTTAATTGGTGGTGTTTATATGATTGTATGTTAAAGGTTTAAAACATAAAAAAAGCCGACCATGGTCGGGCGTTTGAGTRACCTACGGGCGGAATCGTAAGCCCGCACTCGC